>NZ_CP021648.1:3825000-4098001 GCF_002176815.1 Acidovorax sp. T1
GCGGAAACTCCATGATCGCCAGCTTTTCCGGGTGGTCGCGCAGGGCGCGCGGCTTGTTGAATACCCGGGCCCCCTCCCGCTCGGCCTGTTCAAGCAGGTGGGTGGCATAGAAATATTCGCTGTCGAAAGGAGGGTCTTTGCGCATGAGCACGGCGTCGAACGCCGTAAGCGCTGCACTGCGCAGGGGCTGCGCCTGAAACCAGTGGGTGGAATCGCCGGTGAGGACAATATCCCGCACCCGTGCAGTCACCTGGCTGCCGCGCTGCCAGACCAGATCCTGCGGCAGGCAAACCGCCAGCTGGTGACCGCGCCGCTGTGCCTCGCGCATCATGGCAAAGGTGGTGTCTTTGTAGATCTTGAAGCTTTCCAGCGGATCAGCGATGAACAGGAGTTTCATGGTCTCTCAGAAAAAAGGCGCCCGGGCCAGAAGGCTGGCATGGCAAAACACGCGGCCGCCCCGAAAGACATTGCCGCACACTGCATCTGACCGCGTCAGACACTCCCCGTGGAGGAACGCCCGTACTGTTGCACAAATAGCGCCAGGCTGCCGGCCACCACGCCCCAGAAGGCAGACCCCACGCCCGCCACCACCACGCCGCTGAGGGTGACCAGGAATGTGATCAATGCCGCCTCGCGGTGGGGCTCATCGCGCAGCGCGGCAGCCAGGCCATTGCCGATGGTGCCCAGCAGTGCCAGGCCGGCGATGGCCACCACCAGCTCTTTGGGAAACGCCGTCAGCAACCCCGTGACAACGGCGCCAAAAATGCCAATCGCCACATACAGCAAGCCGCAGGACACCGCCGCCGTGTAGCGCTTGTCGCGGTCCGGATGGGCTTCCGGCCCCATGCAGATGGCGGCTGTGATGGCGCTGAAATTGAGCGCATAGCCGCCAAATGGCGCCAGCACCAGGGTCGCCAGCCCCGTCATGGTGATGAGGCGCGACACGGGCAGGTCATAGCCGGTGGCGCGGATCACCGCCACACCCGGCAGGTTTTGCGACGCCATGGTGACGACAAACAGGGGCAAAGCCAGGCTGATGGCTGCAGACAGGGTGAACTGCGGCGCCGTGAACACAGGCACGGCCAGCTCGAAACGGATGGCCGACCAGGACATCTCGCCGCGCAGCGCGACAAAGCCGATGGCCAGCGCCAGCGTGACGACCACGGCATAACGTGGCAACCACCGGCGCGCCACCAGATAGGACGCCAGCATCAGCAGGACGAGCGGCAATGCCGTCTGCGCCGCAGCAAAGGCCTGCAAGCCAAAGCGCGCCAGCACGCCGGCCAGCAACGCGGCGGCGATCTCCATGGGAATACGGTTCATGACGCGCTCAAACCAGCGCGTGACGCCCGCCACCGTGATCAGCGCGGCGCACACCATGAAGGCACCCACCGCCTCTGCCATGCTGAAGCCCCCGGCCAGCCCGGCGGTGGCCAGCACGGCCGCGCCCGGCGTGGACCAGGCCACCATGACCGGCTTGCGCAGCAGCAGCGACGGCACCAGGGAGCACAGCCCCATGCCCAGCCCCAGCGCCCACATCCACGAAGCGATTTGCGCGGGCGTGGCCTGGAAGGCTTGCGCCGCCTGGAACACGATAGCCACCGAACTCGTGAACCCCACCAGCACCGCGACAAAGCCGGCCGTGAAGGCCGACAGACTCAAGTCTTTGAAGAATTGCATGGATACATTCTGGCACTGCACGCGGCCGGGCCCAGCCGTGTGGACCCCTCGGCGCGCCACCCATAAAGCTATATATTTAATAGCTGCCAGCGCTTTACAGATAAGCGCTAGAGGCCAAAAACACTGAAAACCAGCTAGATTTCAATCTTGGAGCCGAGCTCGACCACTGCGTTGTTGGGCAGATGCAGGAAATCGGCGGCGCCGCTAGCGTTGTGGTGCATCTGGGCAAACAGCTTCTCGCGCCAGGGCGCCATGCCGCTGCCGATGGTGGGGATGATGGTGTCACGCGAGAGGAAGTAGCTGGTCGTCATGGGGTCCAGCGCACAACCACGCCCCCGCAACTGGTGCAGGGCGCTGGGAATGTCGGGGTCGTTCTTGAACCCATAGTGCACCACCACCTGCCAGCAATCATGCCCCAGCGGCTCCACCTGCAGGCGCTTGTCCAACCCGATCCAGGGCACTTCGTGGTTGCGGACGGTGACAAACAGGTTCTGGCTGTGCAGCACCTTGTTGTGCTTGAGGTTGTGCAGCATGGCGTTGGGCACGGCCCCCGGCTCGGCGGTCAGGAACACCGCCGTGCCATCCACGCGCGTGGGCGGACTCAGGAAAACCGACTCGAGAAACCCCTTGAGGTCGATGGCATCGGCGCGCAGCGTGTCGTTGAGCAGGCGGCGTCCTTCCTTCCAGGTCATCATCAGCACGAACACGCCACCACCGATCATGAGCGGGAACCAACCGCCCTGGAACAGCTTGAGCAGATTGGAGGTGAAGAAAGCCAGATCCACCACAAAGAAGCAGCCGGTGGCCGCGATGCACAGCGCCAGCGGATAGCCCCAGCCATAGCGGATGACAAAGAACGTCAGGATGGTGGTGATCAGCATGTCCAGCGTGACGGCGATGCCATAGGCCGCAGCCAGGTTGCTGGACGAGCGGAACATCACCACCGCCAGCACAATGGCCACGAACAGGCCCCAGTTGACCAGCGGTATGTAGATCTGCCCCGTATCGCGCACGCTGGTGTGCAGGATGTTCAGGCGCGGCAGATAACCGAGTTGGATGACCTGCTTGGTGACGCTGAAGGCGCCCGTGATGAGCGCCTGCGAGGCAATGACCGTGGCCAGCGTGGCCATGACCACCAGCGGCACCAGCGCCCAATCGGGCGCCATCATGAAAAACGGGTTTTTCACCGCCTCGGGTTCGGCCAGCAACAATGCGCCCTGGCCGAAATAATTGAGCGTGAGCGCCGGCATGGCCACGCCAAACCAGGCCAGCCGGATGGGGTGCTTGCCGAAATGCCCCAGGTCGGCATACAGCGCCTCGGCCCCGGTCACGCACAGCACAACGGCGCCCAAAATGATGAAGCTGATGCCCGGATGGGCCCACATGAACCCCAGCGCGTGATGCGGGCTCATGGCCCAGAGGATTTCAGGGTGCGTGACGATGTGCGACACGCCCAGCACGGCAATCGTCAAGAACCAGAGGAGCGTGACGGGGCCAAAGAACTTGCCGATGCCGCTGGTGCCCCGCTTTTGCACCGCAAACAGGCAAAACAGCACCACCAGCGTGAGCGGAATCACATACTGCTTGAAGTGGGGCGAGACCACCTCCAGCCCCTCCACCGCAGAAAGCACCGAGATCGCCGGGGTGATAACGCCATCGCCATAAAACAGCGAGGTGCCAAAGATACCCACCGCCAGCAGCACCTTGCGCAGCCGGGGCTTGTCTTTCACCGCCTGCGAGGCCAGCGCCAGCATGGCAATGAGCCCGCCCTCACCGTTGTTGTCGGCGCGCAGCACCAGCACCACGTATTTGAGGGAGACGATGACCGTCAGGGTCCAGAAGAAGATGGACAGGATGCCGTAGATGTTGTCCGGCGTGAAGGGCACATGGCCCGAGCCGAAGACCTCCTTGACCGCGTACAGCACGCTGGTGCCGATATCGCCATAGACAACACCGATGGCGCCCAGCGTGAGCGCTGCGAGCGATGATTTGGAGCTTTGCACTGACACCCCCCGCTGCACTGGGCAAGACAGGGTTCCGTAACTTTTGGGAACGCTATTGTGCCCCCGCCTCCGGCTTCTCGTGTTAGCCCTGCCCGTCCTGTTGCAGTGCAGCAACTACCCTCTGGCCCCTGCGCCCAGGACATGGCAGGAGAATCACCCGGGTCAGTCGTAAATCTCGGCGTCCGGGTTGGTGGCTTCCAGCTCATAGCTGGCGGCCAGCATGGCCAGGCGCGCCACCACGCCATACATGTAAAAGCGGTTGGGCGCGCTCACGCCAGGGCGCACACCCGGCTGAGGCATGTGGGTGCTGTGCTCGAAGGCCAGCGGCACGAAGCTGGCGCCCGGGGCGTTGAGGTTCTCGTCCACGCCGCGCTCGGCATGCATGCGGTAAAAGCCGCCCACCACATAGCGGTCCATCATGTAGACCACGGGCTCGGCCACGGCCTCATGCACCCGCTCCTGTGTGAGCACCCCTTCCTGGATGATCACATCGCTGACCGGCTGGCCGTCCTTGATGACGGCCATCTTGTTCTTGGTCTTGCGGTTCAGGTCGTCCAGCTCCTTGGCATCGCGCACCGTCATGATGCCCATGCCATAGGTGCCGTGGTTGGCCTTGACGATCACGAACGGCTTTTCGTGGATGCCGTATTCCTTGTACTTGCGCCGCACCTTGGCCAGCAGTGCATCCACGCCGCTTTGCAGCGCGTCCATGCCCGTGCCCTCGGCAAAGTCCACATCGCCGCACTGGCTGAACATGGGGTTGATCAGCCACGGGTCGATGCCCAGCATCTTGCCAAAGCGCTTGGCCACCTCTTCATAGTTCTTGAAATGCGTGCTCTTGCGGCGCACGCTCCAGCCCGCGTGCAGCGGTGGCAGCAGGTATTGCTCGTGGAGGTCTTCCAGAATGCCGGGCGCACCGGCAGACAGGTCGTTGTTGAGCAGGATGGTGCAGGGGTCGAAATCCTTGAGCCCCAGCCGCCCCTTGGTGCGGATCACGGGCTCGAGCATCACCGAGTCGCCATTGGGCAGTTCGATCAGCGTGGATTTCTTGATCTCGGGGCTGATGGAGCCCACCCGCACATTCAGGCCCGCCATGTTGAAGATGCGCTGCAGCTGCACCACGTTGGCCAGGTAAAAGGTGTTGCGCGTGTGGTTCTCGGGAATGATCAGCAGGTTGCGCGCCTCGGGGCAGATCTTCTCGATGGCGGCCATGGCGGCCTGCACGGCCAGGGGCAGCATCTCCTTGGTGAGGTTGTTCCAGCCCCCGGGGAACAGGTTGGTGTCCACCGGCGCGAGCTTGAAGCCGGCATTGCGGATATCGACCGAGGTGTAGAACGGCGGCGTGTGCTCCATCCACTCCAGCCGGAACCAGCGTTCGATGGCGGGCATCGAGTCGAGAATGCGCTGTTCGAGTTCGTTGATCGGCCCCGTGAGGGCCGTGATGAGATGCGGAACCATAGATGCCCTCGGGAAGCGATTGCGTTGAATTGTAGGGATTTGGGGCCGGGCCAGGGTTTCGCAAGCCACCGCCGCGCAGGGCAGACAGCCGCCGCCCTAACGGCGCCAGAACGCCGGGGTCAGCAAGGCCATGAAGCTCAGGATCTCCAGCCGCCCCAGCAGCATCGCCAGGGTGCACACCCACAGCTGAAAATCGGTCAGCACCGCATAGTTGGAGGCGGGGCCCACGGCACCCAGGCCCGGCCCCGCGCAGTTGACACTGGCCAGCACCGCCGAGAACGCTGTCACCGGATCCAAATCGGTCAGCAGCAACACCATGCTCAGCCCGAAGATGGTGGCGCCATACACCAGCATGAACGCCAGCACTGAAAAGATCACCCGGTTGTCCACCACGGCATCGCCCAGCCGCACCGGCTGCACGGCGCGCGGGTGCACCAGGCGGTTCATCTCCCGGCGCGCCTGCTTGAGCAAGATCAGCATGCGCACCATCTTGATGCCGCAGCCCGTCGAGCCGGCACTGGTGGCCACGCCCGACAGCAGCAGCATGAACACGGGCGCAAACACCGGCCAGCCCAAATAGTCCACCGTGGCATAGCCGGTGGTGGAGGCCAGCGACACCAGGTTGAACATGCCATGGCGCAGCGCATCCAGTGGCGCATACACGCCCTTCACCCACAGCAATCCGGCCACCAGCAGCCCCCCGCCCACCAGCGTGAACAAGGTGGCGCGCAGCTCCGGGTCGTGCCAGAAGCCGTGCCAATGGCCCTTGCGAATCGCCACGAAATACAGCGCGAAGTTGCAGCTGGCCACCAGCATGAAGACGATGCAGATGGCCTCCAGCAAGGGCGACTGGAAATACCCGAAGCTCTGGTCGTGCGACGACAGCCCGCCCAGACTGACCGTAGAGAACATGTGCATCAGCGCATCGAGCGGCGCCATCCCCCCCGCCCAGTAGGCCACGCCACACAACGTGGAGAACAGGGCATACACGCCCCACAGCCCTTTGGCGGTGCCGGTCATGCGCGGCGTGAGCTTGGTGTCCTTCAGTGGCCCGGCCGCCTCGGCCTTGAACAGCTGGCTGCCGCCCACCCCGAGCAGTGGCAGCACGGCCACCGCAAGAATCAGAATGCCCATGCCACCCATCCACTGCAAAAAGGTGCGCCACACGTTCACCGAGACGGGCAAGCTGTCCAGGCCGGCCAGCACCGTCGAGCCGGTGGTCGTCAGGCCCGACACCGCCTCGAAGTACGCATGCGTGAACGACATCGGCCGCCCGATGTAATGCCCCGCCAGCATCAGCGGCACGGCGGCGGACAGCGGCAGCAACAGCCACACCAGCGAGACCAGCATCACGCCGTGGCGCGGCTGCAGCTCTTGCCGGAACAGGCGCAGCCGCCACCACAGCCAGGCGCCCGCCAGCAGCGTGGCCGCCATGGCCAGCGGGTACACCTGCCACACCCCGTCATCGGTCCACAATGACACCGCCAGCGGCAGCCCCATGGACAGCGAAAAGATCATGACCAGAATGCCCAGCACCCGCAGCACGGGAAACATGTCCACCATGGTTTCTTGCCCGCCTGCCTGGTTCAGAAAAACGTGGCGCTCACGCGGAAGAGCTTTTCCACGTCGCGCACCAGCCGCTTGTGCGGCAGGAAGAACACCACATGGTCGTTGCTCTCCAGCACCGTGGCGCTGCGCGGGATGATCACCTGCGGCGCGCGCAGGGCATCGGGCGCAACCTCGGACGCCACCTCGGACGCATCGTGCGCACCATCCGAATCCGGCAGGCCGCGCACGATCAGCCCGATGTGCACGTCGCGCGGCAGGGCCAGCTCGCTGACCTTGCGGCCGACCACGCGCGAGGTCTTGCGGTCGCCGCGCACCACGATCTCCAGCGCCTCGGCCACGCCCCGGCGCAGGCTGTGCACGGCCTGCACATCGCCCTGGCGCACATAAGCCAGCAGCTCGCCCAGCATGGCCTGCGCGGGCGACAGGGCAATGTCGATCTGCGTGCCGTGCATCAGATCGGCATAGCTGCGGCGGTTGATGAGCGCCAGCACGCGGCGCGCGCCCATGCGCTTGGCCAGCAGGCTGGACATGATGTTGTCCTCGTCGTCGTCGGTGAGGGCCAGAAAGAGATCGATCTCGTCGATGCCCTCATCCCCGAGCAGGTTTTCATCCGTGGCGTCGCCCTGCAGCACCAGCACGTCGGACGGCAGGCGCGAGGCCAGCGCGATGCAGCGCGCGTTGTCGTCCTCGATGATCTTCACCAGATAACGCCCTGCCTCCTTGCCCAGTTCCAGCGCCAGGTGCAGGCCCACGCGGCCACCCCCGGCAATCATGATGCGGCGCACCGGCCGCACCGGCGTGGCGTCCCGGCGGTGCAAAGTGGCCAGCACATGGGCGATGTGCTCGCGCGCGGCCAGCACAAACACCTCGTCACCGGGCTCGATGCGGGTCTCGCCGGCGCAGGCCACGAAGCGGTCTGGCTCTTCGGGAAAGCGGCGGTAAATGGCCACCAGGCGCACGGCCACCTCGGGGGTGCTGTTGCGCATCTCGGCCACGGTGTGGCCCACCATGGGCGCGCCAGCGCGCGCCCGCACCGACACCAGGCAGGCCCGCCCGCCTGCAAACTCGCGCACCTGCATGGCCTCGGGGTAATCGATGAGCTTGCCGATGTAGCGCGTGAGGGATTCCTCGGGGCAGATGATGCGATCCACCGCAAAGCCCTCGGGGCCCATGAGCAGCGGATCGGCCTGAAAACCCATCGAGCGCACGCGCGCGATGCGCTTGGGGATGTTGAACAGCAGCTGCGCCACCTTGCAGCACACCAGGTTGGTCTCGTCCTGCGCAGCGCAGGCGATCAACAGGTCGGTGTCCTTGGCGCCCGCCTCGGCCAGCACGGCCGGGTCGATGCCGTCACCCACCACGCCGCGCAGGTCAAAGCGCGACTCCAAATCACGCAGGCGCGCGGCATCGGTGTCGATGACGGTGATGTCGTTGCGCTCCGACACCAGGCTGTCGGCCACGCTCTGGCCCACGCGGCCCGCTCCGAGGATGATGATTTTCATGTGGTATTGGCCTTCAGCGCAATACTGTCAAGCGCTACCAGCTATGAAATAAGGAGCAAATCAGTTCCGCACCTCACCCTCACCCAGCACCACGTACTTGAGCGAGGTGAGCCCTTCCAGCCCCACGGGCCCGCGCGCGTGGAACTTGTCGGTGCTGATGCCGATTTCCGCCCCCAGGCCAAACTCGAAGCCATCGGCAAAACGGGTGCTGGTGTTCACCATCACGCTGGCCGAATCCACCTCGCGCAAAAAGCGCTGGGCGTGCAAGTGGTCGCGCGTCAGGATGGCGTCGGTGTGGTGGCTCGAATAGCGGTTGATGTGCGCAATGGCCTCGTCCACACCCGCCACCACCTTCACGCTGATGATGGGCGCGAGGTATTCCTCGCTCCAGTCCTGCTCGGTGGCGGGCACCAGTTGCGCGCCGGGCACGGCGGCCAGCAGCGCCAGCGATTCGGGGCAACCGCGCATCTCCACGCCCTTGGCGGCATACACCGCGCCGATCTTGGGCAAAAACTCGGCCGCCACGCCGCGCGCCACCAACAGGCCTTCGCTGGCATTGCAAGGGCTGTATTTGCTGGTCTTGGCGTTGTCGGCCACCTTCACCGCCATGGCGATGTCGCAGGGGTCGTCCACATAGGTGTGGCAGTTGCCATCCAGGTGCTTGATGACGGGCACCTTGGCGTCGCGGCTGATGCGCTCGATCAGGCCCTTGCCGCCGCGCGGGATGATCACGTCCACGAACTCGGGCAGGGCGATGAGCTGGCCCACGGCCTCGCGGTCGGTGGTCTGCACCAGTTGCACGGCGTCCTGCGGCAGGCCGGCTTCCGCCAGCGCCTGCTGCACCAGTTTTGCCAGCGCCTTGTTCGAATCGATCGCCTCGGAGCCACCGCGCAAAATGCAGGCATTGCCGCTCTTGATGCTGAGGCTGGCGGCCTCGATGGTCACGTTGGGGCGGCTCTCGTAAATCATGCCGAACACACCAATGGGCACGCGCATCTGGCCCACGCGGATGCCGCTGGGCTGCTGCTTCATGCCCATGATCTCGCCAATGATGTCGGGCATGGCGGCCAGCTGCTCGCAGCCCTGGGCGCAGGTTTCCAGCACCTGGGGGCTGAGCTTCAGGCGGTCCACCATCGGGGCCGCCAGGCCATTGGCCACGGCACGCTCCAGGTCTTTGGCATTGTCGATTTGCAGCGCGTCCACGTTCTCGCGCAGCAGGCGGGCCAGGGCCTTGAGTGCTTTGTTTTTGATAGCTGCAGGCGCTTTGGCCATCAGCGCGGAGGCCGTTTTTGCCTGCAAACCCAGGGTGTGCGTGTATTCGGCGACGTTGAGAGCATTCATCCGGCGATTTTGCCGCAGATGCCCTGGCACCGGGGGCTTTACTGCGGTTACCCTTGCAGCCCGGCTTCCCTGCTCACCCCCCATGACCCGATCCCACCTCGTCACCCCGGTGCAAGACGCGCTGAACGCCTTCACCCAGGGCACCATTTCTGCGTCGGCCCTCAGCCACACCGCCCGCGCGCAGGCCGATCTGCTCACTGCCCTGCCGCCGCGCTATGCCGAGGTGCTGCATGGCCTGCTGGACCGGCTCGAATCCAGCGCACTGTTCTCGGAAGAAAGCTGTTCGTTCAGCCAGAAAGACCTGGTGGACAGCCTGCAGATGTGGGTGGACAAGGCGCGCGGTGTGCTGGCGCAGGCGTAAACCACCCGGAACGACGCAGCCACTCACTACATATTTTATAGCTGCTTGCGCTGTATAGATAAGCGCTAGAGGCCAAAAACACCCAAAGTCTGGCACCCCCTCAGCGCGCCGCCTGCGTCAACCGGCACAGCTGAAACGCCAGCCGATGCAGCGCTTGCCAGCCGTCCGCAGGCCAGTCGGGCTGCTTGAGGCCTTTGACGATGCCATCCACCGTGTGGGCCGACTGCAGCAGGCGCGCCAGCGCCGCGTCGCTGGCCTTGGGCAGGATGCGCTCGAACAACCGCTCCTTGGGGCCCCAGATGCGGTTCTCGCGCAGGGCCATGGGCAAGGGGCGGCCGGCGTTCATGGCGTCTTTCACGCGTTTTAAGGCGCGGATGTCTTCGGCCAGGGCCCAGTGCACCAGCACCTCGGCCTCGCCCTCGGCCTGCAGGCCGTCCAGCATGCGCTGCACACGGGCGGTGTGCCCGGCCAGCACCGATTCAGACAGTTTGAACACGTCGTAGCGCGCCACGTTGAGCACGGCGGCTTCGACCTGCGCCTGGGTCAACTCACCTGCCGGGTGCAGCAGGGCCAGCTTCTGGATTTCCTGGTGCGCGGCCAGCAGGTTGCCCTCGACACGGTCGGCAAAGAACTGCAGCGTGCGCTGGCCTTCCTCGCCCGCCACCACACGCTGGCCCTGCGCGGCGAGGCGCTGGGCGATCCACTGGGGCAGCATGCCACGCTCGATGGGGTCGATCTGGATGGAGACGCCGTTGCCCTCCAGCGCGGCAAACCAGGCGCCGGTCTTGGTGGCTTTATCGAGGCGCGGCAGCATCACCAGCGTGAGGGTGCTGTCGTTGCCCCGGGCGGATTCAGCAATCTGCTGCAGGGCCACGCTGCCGTCCTTGCCAGGTTTGCCCGAGGGAATGCGGATCTCGACGATCTGCTTGTCGGCAAACAGGCTGAGTGACCCGCCCGCCGCCAGCACCGCGCTCCAGTCAAAGTGCGCACCGGCCACGGTGTAGCTGCTGCGCTCGGTGTAGCCCTGGGCACGGGCGGTGGCGCGAATGGCGTCGGCCGCCTCCTGCTGCAGCAGCGGCTCGTCGCCGTGCAACACATAAAGCGGCGACAGGCCCCGTTGAAGATGCTGAGAGAGTTGGGCCAGGGCGACTTGCATGCGGCAAAGTTTATCGCCCTGGCGGCGCAGACCCCGGAAACTGCGGACGCACCACAGCAGATAGCGCCATGACTGCCACGGGCTGACCCGCCTTTTTCCTGTTCACGGGCGCCCAAAGCCCCGAAAATAGCGCCTGCGCTCGCAACACCGTACCCACCGCCTTCCCAGAAAGCCTTTTCCCATGTCCATCACCTCACCTTCCATCTGCCTGATCGGCGCCCCCACCGACATCGGCGCGGGCGCACGCGGCGCCTCCATGGGCCCCGAGGCCTTGCGGGTGGCCGGCTTGCAGGCGGCCCTGGAAGGCCGCGGCCTGCAGGTGGCGGACCGGGGCAACCTGGCCGGCCCCGCCAACCCCTGGCTGCCGCCCGTGGATGGCTACCGCCACCTGCCCCAGGTGGTGCAATGGAACCAGACCGTATTCAACGCCGTGCTGGACGAACTCCGACAGGGCCACCTGCCCATCTTGCTGGGCGGCGACCACTGCCTGGGCCTGGGCAGCATCAGTGCCGTGGCGCGCCATTGCGCCGAGGCGGGCAAGAAACTGCGCGTGCTGTGGCTGGATGCCCATGCCGACTTCAACACCAGCGCGCTCACGCCCAGCGGCAATGTGCACGGCATGCCGGTGGCCTGCCTGTGCGGCTTTGGCCCCGCAGAACTGACCCAACTGGCGCAGATGCCTGGCGGCGGCCCGGCGCTGCAGCCATCGCAAATCCGCCAGATCGGCATCCGCAGCGTGGACGCGGGCGAAAAACGATTTGTGCACGAGCAGGGGCTGGAAGTCTTCGACATGCGCTTCATCGACGAGGTGGGCATGCGCCAGACCATGCTGCAGGCGCTGGACGGGCTGGATGCCGACACGCACCTGCATGTGAGCTTCGATGTGGATTTTCTCGACCCGGACATCGCGCCCGGCGTGGGCACCACGGTGCCCGGCGGCCCCACCTACCGCGAGGCGCAACTGTGCATGGAGATGATCGCCGACAGCGGGCGGCTCGCGTCGCTGGACATTGTGGAGCTCAACCCCGCGCTCGATGTGCGCAACCGCACGGCCATGCTGGCGGTGGACCTGGTCGAGTCGCTGTTTGGCAAGAGCACGCTGATGCGCGGTTGATGCGCGGGCCGTCGATCGCGTCACGGAACCAACCCGGCGGCGCATGAAGCCGGCCCAGGCGCGTGCGGTATTTAGCGCCTGACCGCCGCCAGCCGGCGCAACAGCTGCTGCACGATGTCGGTCTGCATGTTGCGAAACAGCAGAGCCTCTTCGGCCTCCTTGGCCAGGGCAATGGCTTCGTTGTAGCTGACCTCGCGCTGCTGCAGCAGCTCGGTGCTGGGAATCAGCTCATCGCCTGCCGGGGTGCGCAGTCGAAAGCGCACACGCAGGCGCAACTCCAGCTCGCGCACCTGGCCCGAGGCGTTCTGGCCCACCACCACACGTTCGTGCTGCTCCGACAGCAGATCGAGCACGGCCTCGGCGGTTGGCAGGTCGGCGGCATCGCGCAGCACCCGCAGCGTGCTGCCCGACCCTGCCAGCGTGCGCACCAGCTCCCGCGCCAGCGACGAGCCCTGCGGTGCCGCCACATAGAGCGATGCGAACGAAAACTCTGGCACCCCGCGCAGGCGAAAACCGCAGGCGGTCAGCAGGGCCACTGGGGCGAGGGAGAGCAGTGCGCGCTTGTTCATCATGCTCACACCACCACGTTCACCAGACGGCCCGGCACCACGATCACACGCTTCGGATGCGCACCGGCCGCCTGGGCCGCAAAGGCCTCGCTGGCCAGCGCAATGCGCTCAATCTCGGCCTTGTCGGCCTGGGCGGGCACCTGGATGGAGCCGCGCAGCTTGCCGTTGACCTGCAGCATGAGCTCGATCTCGTCCTGCACCAGCGCGTTGGCATCGACCTGCGGCCAGGGGGCATCGAGCAAATCACCCAGCTGCCCGGCGTAGCCCAGTTGCGACCACAGGCTGTGCGCCACATGCGGCGTGGCCGGGTACAGGCAGCGCAGCAGGATGCCAAAGCCTTCGATCAGCGCGACCTGGGCACCGGCGCAGTCCAGGGCCTTGAAGTCTTCCAGGGCGTTGATCATCTTCATCGCGCCCGAGACCACGGTGTTGTACTGCATGCGCTGGTAGTCGTAGTCCACCTGCTTGAGCACGGTGTGGATCTCCAGGCGCAGGGCCTTGGCCTCTTTGCCGAATTCAACGTCTTTTAGGCTGCTAGCGCTTGCCACGCTTGCGCAAGCAGCTTCCATATTCATAGCAGACAGCTTCACACCGAAGTTCCACACGCGGCGCAGAAAGCGGTAGCTGCCTTCCACGGCGGCGTCGTTCCACTCCAGCGTGGCTTCGGGCGGCGCGGTGAACATGGTGTACAGACGGGCGGTGTCGGCGCCGTACTTTTCGATCAGGTCCTGCGGATCGACACCGTTGTTCTTGGACTTGGACATGGTGCCCACGCCCTCGTAGTCAATCGGCGTGCCCACGGGCAGCAGGCCGTCGCCACTGGTGGCTTCGTTCTTCAGCTTGGCGCCAATGATCTTGCCGCCCTCGTCGAGCACATGTTCCACGTCGTGCGGCCAGAAGTAGTCCTTGCCGCCCTTGGCGGTGCGGCGGCTGTAGATGTGGTTGAGCACCATGCCCTGCGTGAGCAGCTTGGTGAAGGGCTCATCGACTTTGACGAGGCCCACGGCCTCGGAATCTCCGGGGCCCTTCACCCGGATATCGCGCATGACCTTGGTCCAGAAACGCGCGTACAGCAGGTGCAGGATGGCGTGCTCGATGCCGCCGATGTACTGGTCCATCGGCATCCAATAATCGGCGCCCTCCGCGACCATTTTTTCAGCGTTCTTCGGGTCGCAGTAGCGCATGAAGTACCACGAGCTGTCCACGAAGGTGTCCATGGTGTCGGTCTCGCGCCGTGCGGGCTTGCCGCACACGGGGCAGGTCACGCCGGCGTGAAAGCCCTCGTGCTTGTGCAGCGGGTTGCCCGAGCCGTCGGGCACGCAGTCGGTGGGCAACACCACCGGCAGGTCTTTTTCGGGCACCGGCACGGCGCCGTGTTCTTCGCAATGGATGATGGGAATCGGCGTGCCCCAGTAGCGCTGGCGGCTCACGCCCCAGTCGCGCAGGCGCCAGGTGGTCTTCTTTTCGCCCAGGTCCTTTTGCTGCAGCGCGTGGGCCACGGCGTTCACGGCTTCCTTGTAGGACAGGCCGCTGAAACTGTCGGAGTTGATGGTCACACCGCGCTGTTTGTCGCCATACCAGTCGTGCCACTGGCGGTAGTCAAAGTGCTCGCCATCGACCAGCACGACCTGCTTGATCTCGATGCCGTACTTGAGGGCGAACGCGAAGTCGCGCTCGTCGTGCGCAGGCACGCCCATCACGGCGCCGTCGCCATAGCCCATCAGCACATAGTTGCCGACCCACACCTGCACCTTTTCGCCGGTCAGCGGGTGCGTGACGTACAGGCCCGTGGGCACGCCCTTTTTCTCTTGGGTGGCCAGCTCGGCCTCGGTCGTGCCGCCGCTCTTGCACTCTTCGATGAAGGCTGCAAGCTGGGGGTTGGTTTTGGCAGCGTGGGCGGCCAGCGGGTGCTCGGGCGCCACGGCGCAAAACGTCACGCCCATGATGGTGTCGGCGCGCGTGGTGAAGACATACATCTTGCCGTCGCCGATCAGCGCACCATCGTCACCTGCGATGTCATGCGTGAACGCAAAGCGCACGCCTTCGCTCTTGCCGATCCAGTTTTCCTGCATCAGCTTCACGCGCTCGGGCCAGCCGGGCAGCTTGTCGCCGGTCACAAAGTCGAGCAACTCTTCGGCGTAGTCGGTGATCTTGAGGTAATAGCCGGGGATTTCGCGCTTTTCCACGGTGGCGCCAGTGCGCCAGCCCTTGCCGTCAATCACCTGCTCGTTCGCCAGCACGGTCTGGTCCACCGGGTCCCAGTTCACCACCTGGGTCTTGCGGTAGGCGATGCCTTTCTCCAGCATTTTCAAAAACAGCCACTGGTTCCATTGGTAATAGGTGGGGTCGCAGGTGGCGACTTCGCGGCTCCAGTCGATGGCCAGGCCCATGGCCTGCATCTGCTTTTTCATGTACGCGATGTTGTCGTACGTCCATTGGGCCGGTGGCACGCCGTTTTTCAGCGCGGCGTTCTCGGCCGGCAGGCCGAAGGCGTCCCAGCCCATGGGCATGAGCACGTTGTGGCCGTTCATGCGCAGGTAGCGCGTGAGCATGTCGTTGATGGTGTAGTTGCGCACATGGCCCATGTGCAGCTTGCCGCTGGGGTAGGGCAGCATCGAGCAGGCGTAGAACTTCTTCTTGTTCGCGTCTTCCGTCACACGGTAGGCGTCGGTGGCGGTCCAGTGGTCGTGCGCGGCGCGCTCGACGTCTTGGGGAGAGTATTTTTCTTGCATGGGGGCTCTGCTGGATGAGAGGGATGCAGCCGCTGGGCTGCTGCTTTGGCCGATTTTAGGCGGTCGCGGGGGTGGCGCCTGGCGGTGCGCCGCACCCGGTGCGGGCTCTGGCCTTGCCGCCAGGGGCTCAGGGCGCCGCCACCGGCTGTTCGGCAACGAACCCGATGCGCTGCAGCCCGGCGCTGTGGGCCGCGCCCATGACTTCGACCACGCGGCCATACGGCACGGCGGCATCGGCCCGCAACTGCACTTCCGTGTCAGGCCGGGCCGCACCGATGCGCTGAAGCCGCTCGGCCAGGGCAGCCTGCGACAGGGGCTGGTCGTCCAGATAGGCCTGGCCGGTGCGGTCCACCACCAGGGTCACGAACTGGGGCGCGGCGCCGGGGGTGGCACCTTCTGTGCGGGGCAGATCGAGCCGGATGGAACTGGCCAGCAAGGGCGCCGTGAGGATGAAGATGACCACCAGCACCAGCATCACGTCCACCAGGGGCGTCATATTGATGTCGCTCATGGGTTGCGGGCCGTGGGTGCGTTCGAGGCGGCCAAATGCCATGTCAGGACTCCGGGTGCTGCGCCAGCAACTCGCGCAGGTCGCGCGCAAAACCTTCCAGGTCGGCCTCGATGCGGCCAATAAAGCGGCCGAACACGTTGTAGGCCAGCACCGCCGGAATCGCCACCGCCAGGCCGGCCGCCGTCATCACCAGGGCCTCGCCCACGGGGCCGGCCACGCGGTCGATGGTGATCTGACCGGCGCCCGCCATCGCGCTGAGGGCATGGTAGATGCCCCAGACCGTGCCGAGCAAGCCGACGAAAGGCGCCGTGGAGCCCACCGTGGCCAGCAACACCTGCCCCCACTGCAGCCGCCCGAGGACACCATGCAGCGCATCGCGCAGCACGCGGGTGATCTGTTGCGACAGGCTGCCGGATGTGGCCAATGTGGCCGGCACACCGGTGTGCGCAGGACTGGCGATGGAATTTGCCGCAACCACCAAAGGCAGCACCAGCGCTTCCCGGTCAAAAGACTGCAAACGCTGCGCTGCCACGTCCAGCGATGGCGCCTGCCAGAAAGCCGCGGTGCACCGCGCCACATCGGCCGAGGCCCGGTGCATGAGGCGCGCCTTCCAGAAGATCACCACCCAGCTGGCTACCGACATGGCCAGCAGCAGCAGGGCCGTGCCCTGCGTCACAACATCGCCTTGGCGCCACCAGTGCAGTGCGTCCATGCCGGCTCCCTTTCGGGCTAGTTCAGGCCCAGCACGTCGAACATGTCGAACATGCCGGTCTTGCGGTCTGCGAGAAAGCGCACGGCACGCAGGCTGCCCTGGGCGTAGGTGGCGCGGCTGGACGATTTGTGGGTGATTTCGATGCGCTCGCCAATGCCGGCAAACAGCACGGTGTGGTCGCCCACGATGTCGCCACCCCGGATGGTGGCAAAGCCGATGCTCGACGGATCGCGCTCGCCGGTCACGCCTTCGCGCGCATACACGGCGCATTCCTTGAGGTCGCGCCCCAGGGCATCGGCAATCACTTCGCCCATCTTGAGGGCCGTGCCCGAGGGGGCATCGACCTTGTGGCGGTGGTGGGCTTCGATGATTTCGATGTCATAGCCCGTTGCCATGGCCTTGGCCGCCATCTGCAGCAACTTGAGCGTGACGTTCACGCCCACACTCATGTTGGGCGCCATCACGATGGCGGTGCGCTGGGCACAGGCCGCGATCTCGGCTTTTTGTGCGTCCGTGAAACCCGTGGTGCCGATGACGGCCTTCACGCCCAGCTCGCTGCAAACGGCCAGGTGGGCCAGCGTGCCTTCGGGGCGGGTGAAGTCGATCAACACATCGGCATTCTTCAGGCCCGCGCGCAAGTCTGCCGTGATGGCCACGCCACTCGCGTAGCCCAGAAAAGCCGTGGCATCCGAGCCGATGGCAGGGCTGGCCGCCACATCCAGGGCGCCGGCCAGCACCATGTCGTCGCTGGCGCGCAGGGCTTCGATCAGCATGCGGCCCATGCGGCCGGACGCACCGGCCACCGCGACACGCAGGGCTTTGGCAGTGGGTTGGGTGGGCAAAGAGTTGCCAGTCATGTCATTCCTGTATCGGTGAACGCGGTGGGCCATGCCGGCTGCCGGCGCCCCAAGCCGCAGCCTTCAGCGCGCGGGCGCTTCGAGCGGGGGGTAAGAGGTGGAAACCGGTTCGGCCGGTGCGGCCGCCGGCACGCTGGCCGTGCGCTCGGGGGCCGGGAAACGTGCCAGCTGGGCGTCGGTGGCCTCCAGCACGGGCACCTTGCCCGTGGCGGACCGCGACCCCAGGGACGCGACAAACTCGGCTTCGGAGGGCATGGTGTCGCCGTCGAATCGCTGCAGGAGATCGCCCTGGAAAAACAAGGTGAGCTTGCGCGTCTGGATATCTTCACCAGGGCGTTTGATGGTGAACACGTATTCCCAGCGCTCGGCATGGAACAGGCTGGTCACCAGGGGCGTGCCGAGAATGTCGCGCACCTGCTGCCGGCTCATGCCCGGGGCAAGCGCCTCCATCTGCTCGCGCGAAACAAAATTGCCCTGCACCACATTCACCTTGTAAGGCGTCACGACGCTGGCCAGGCGATGGCTGGCACTGTCCAGGCTGCTGCAACCGGCCACGGCAGTCAGGCAGACACCGATGAACAAGGTCACACCCAGACGGGCGCTGCGATGGGCTTTGACGGGCATGGGAAAGGGGCGTAAAGCTATGATCGACCCATTGTAGCGGCTGGCCCTGAGGGCCTGGTCGAGCCCGCCGACACACGAAAGACTGCGCCATGACGAATATCGACGAACTCAAAAGCACTGGCCTGAAGGCCACCCTGCCGCGCCTGAAAATCATGGAGATTTTTCAGAAGGGCGCACAGCGCCACATGACGGCCGAAGATGTCTTTCGCGTCCTGCTGGAGGAACGCTCGGACATCGGACTGGCCACGGTCTATCGCGTGCTCACGCAATTCGAGCAGGCAGGCATCCTGATCCGCAGCAACTTCGAAAGTGGCAAGGCGGTCTACGAACTCAATGAAGGCCAGCACCATGACCATTTCGTGTGCACCTCCTGCGGCAAGGTGGAAGAGTTCTACGACCCCGAGATCGAAAAGCGCCAGCAGATCGTTGCCAAGGCCAAGGGCTGGGTAGTGCAAGACCACACGATGGCCCTGTATGGCCAATGCGCCCAGTGCGCCGCGAAGAACAATTAACCCCCTGGCGCTTTCGCGTCAAGCGCTTACAGCTATCAATTCAAGAGCACGCTTGTGCCAGGGCCACGTATTCGGCCACGGGCACTTCCTCGGCGCGGCGCTGGGTGTCGAAGTGGCCCGCAAACTGGCGCGCCTCTAGCCAGCGGCCCAGGGTGTGGCGCAGCAGCTTGCGGCGCTGGCTGAAGGCCACCTGCACCAGTTCTTCCAGCAGAGGCACCGACAAAGCTGCCGGCGCGCCATGCGGCACCATGCGCACCACCGCGCTGTCCACGCGCGGCGGCGGATCGAAGCTTTCGGGCGGCACGAACAGCACGTTCTCCATCGCATAGCGCCACTGCAGCATCACCGACAGGCGCCCATAGTCGGAGGTGGCGGGCGACGCCACCATGCGGTCTATCACCTCTTTTTGCAGCATGAAATGCTGGTCTTCGATCACCGACACATGCGCGAGCAGGTGAAACAGGATGGGCGTGGAGATGTTGTAGGGCAGGTTGCCGACCACCCGGATCTTGGGAGTCTGCAGCGTGTGCGCCAGTTGCGTGAAATCGACTTTCAGCACGTCCGACTCGATGACATCGAGCTGGCCGTGCAGCCGCAGCCGCAAGGCCAGGTCGCGGTCGAGCTCGATCACCGTCAGGCGCCCCAGGCGCTCCACCAGTGGCTGGGTCAGCGCCGCCAGGCCGGGGCCGATCTCCACCATGGGCTGGCCCGGCTGGGGCGCAATGGCGCTGACGATGGCTTCGATGATGCCGCCGTCCGACAGAAAATGCTGGCCGAAGCGCTTGCGGGGAATGTGTTTCATGCAGCGGCCCGCTTCACTGCGGCACGTCGCGGTATTCGACGTAGGCGCGGCCGCGCAACTCCTGCACCCAGGTGGCAAAGGCTTCCTCAACCTTCTTTTCACGCACCGTGTCGCGCGCCATGTCCCGCTGCTCGCGCTGGGTGAGCTTGGCCTCCCGGCGCTCCACCAGCTGGATCAGGTGCACACCAAAACGCGACGCCAGGGGTTCGCTGACCTCGCCGGGCTTGAGCGCATTCATGGCCTGCTCGAACTCGGGCACATAGCGGCCCGGGTTGGCCCAGCCCAGATCACCGCCCTGCTTGGCGCTGCCATCCTGCGAATGTTCGCGCGCCAGCTCGGCAAAGTCTGCCTGGCCCGCCATGATGCGGCGCCGGTAGTCGGCCAGCCGCGCTGCCGCAGCGCTCTCGGTCAGCTGGGGGCCCGTGCGCAACAAAATGTGCCGCGCATGGCTCTGGGTGACCAGGGTGGGCACACCGGCGGTGGTCTTGTCCGCCACCTTGAGCACATGAAAGCCCGCCGCAGAACGCACAGGCCCGGCAATGCCGCCCACGGGCAGCTGCGCGGTGGCGCTGACAAACAGCTCGGGGTAACGATCGGCCGGGCGCATGCCCAGCAGCCCGCCCGCCGTCTTGGCCTCGGCAGCGTCGGAGAACTCGCTGGCGACAGCCGCGAAATCCTCGCCGGCGCGCACCTTGTCGGCGGCGCGCTGGGCGCGGGCCTGGCGCTCGGCCACCTGGGCAGGGCTGGCGTTTTCGGGCACCGCCACCAGAATGTGGCCCAGGTTGATCTCCTGCTTGGCGGCGTCGGCCCCCGACTGCTGTTCGCGCAGGTACAGGTCCACATCCAGATCGCTCACGCGCACCCGGGACTGCACATCGCGCTCGCGCAAGCGCTGCAGCAGCATCTGGTTGCGCAAGTCTTCGCGAAAGCGTTCCTTGCTGATGCCGTCAGCGGCCAGCCGGCGGTGCATTTCTGCCACGCTGATGCTGTTTTGCTTGGCCACGCCCTCCTCGGCCTGACCCACGGCAAAGTCGTCCACGCGCATACCGGCTTCGCGGGCCAGTTGCAGCTGGATCTTTTCCACGATCAGTCGCTCCAGCACCTCGCGGGCCAGCAGGTCACCGGACGGCAAGGCAAGGCCCTGCTGGGCCATTTGCTGTGCGATGCGGGTCGCCCGGGCCCGCACCTCGTTGTTGGTGACGGGTTCCGAGTTGACCACCGCCACGATGAAATCGGCTTGCCGCAGTGCGGCGCCTGCACCCGGCGCGGGCAGGGTGAAGGAAGGCGCCGCGGGCGCCGTGCGAAGGCCCGCTCCCGCAGCCCCCGCGGGGCGCAAGCCCTGCGCCGCAGCGCCGAAGGTCACGAAAGAGGCCAGGCACGCCAGGCCCAAAGCAATTGCACGGTGGTTCATGGTGTCAGGTTAGTCATAGTTGCTGAAGCGGCTGGGCGTGCTGACCTGCTCGCGCAGGGATTGGTAACGCGGCACGTTCCGTTTCAGGGTATCAAGTGGGTTGGAGCCCAGACTCAGGCGCGAAAAACCCACGAATTCGATCTGGAACAGCAGCCGGGTGTTGGAGGTGGTCACGCTGCTTTGCAGACGTTCAAGCACCACGCGGCCAATCCAGCAGCAGCTGTCGTATTCAAAGCCCACCACCGTATCGACGAGCTTGCGGTCTTGCAGGCTGTAGTTCAGGCGGCCCACGGTGTACCAACGGCCGCCGCCCTGGCCCTGGCCTTTGGCGCGCTCCGGGCCGTTGCTTGCACCCTGGCCGCCCCACAAGGCTGCCAGCGGCCACTGCCAGCCCACGTCAATCTGCTCGCTGGAGCCGCGCTGCAGCCGGTAGACCGCGTTCACGGTGCGGAAGTTGCCGGGACTGTAGCGCGCCCCGATGGTGGAGCGGATGGAACGCCCCGTCTTGGGGTTGTATTGCACGGTGGAATCAAAGCCCCACTGCGGTGTCCAGTTGATGCCGGCCCCCAGCAGCACATCGGACAGGCGCTCGCTGACGGGCGCGACACCGGGCAGGGTCACATCCTGGTCGGAGAACCGCAGGCGCTGGGCAACGCCCAGGCGCACCGCCTCGGCGCCGGTGTCGGGGTCGAGAAAGCGCGTGGTCACGCCCAGGGTGAGCAGGTTGTTGTCGGCCAGGCGGTCATTGCCGCCGTAAGCGTTTTCGGTGTAGATGGTGCCAAAGTTGAAGTCGGTGGCCGCCGTGTCATACAGCGGCAGGCGGCTCTGGTCGCGAAAAGGCGTGTAGGTATAGAACGCGCGGGGCTCCAGCGTTTGGGTGAAGGCGCGCCCCAGCAGGCGCGCATCGCGCTCGAACACCAGCCCACCGTCCAGGCTGAAGGTGGGCAGGGTGCGGCTGGCCGAGCGCTCCCCGGTGGGCAATGGGTTGTCAAACTGGTATTGCGTGGCGTGCAACTGCAATTTGGGGATGAGAAAACCGCCCGGCGCCAGAAAGGGGCGGCTCAGCTGCGCCTGCACGAAGCTGCGCTGGCCGTCGGCCGGGTTGGCCAGCGCCCGGTCCGCCTCGAAACGCGTGGTGTCGGCCACCATGCTGAAATCCAGGCCCCGGCCCAGATCCTGGGGCGTGTAGCGCCACAGCAACTGGGGCATGAGGTTGTAGGGCGGGACGATGGGCGAGGCCACATCCTGCAGGGCTTGCCACTTGAGCGTACGCACCTGGGCCGACATGTCGCCTGCCGCCCACGACAAGGTCGCGTCGCTGGGCAGCAGCCGCTGGCGCAGTGGCAACGGGGTCCGCGCGAAATCGCGCCAGTAGTCGTCATCGCTCACCCGGTTGAGGTTGAGGTTCAGGCCCAGGCCCCCCACGGGTGTGCTGATCTGCCCTTGGTGCTGCGCCGAATAGCCCCAGCGCATGCGGTTGCGCTGGCTGTCCGAGGGCATCACGGAGGCATCCACCTGGCCCTGGTAGTCGCTTTCAAGGTAGCGAAACTCGCCGCCGATTTCGACGCCGCGCTTGGCCATGATTCCGCCACGCAGCGTGGCGTCACGGTTAGGGGCAATGTTCCAGTAGTAGGGCTGCAGGTATTCAAGGCCGTTGCGGCTGTCCAGGCCCACCGTGGGCGGCAGGAAGCCGGACTTGCGCTTGTCCGACAGCGGAAAGCTGATGCTGGGGATGGGCAGTACAGGCATTCCCTTGAATTCCAGCACCCCGCCCTCGGCGGTGCCTACCTCTTCGGCCTGGTCCAGGCGAATGGTCTTGGCACGCAGCACCCAGTCGGGCTCCCAGCTGGCGGAATCGTCTTTCTGGCAGGTGGTGTAGGTGGCGTTATGCACCACCGAACGGTCGCGGTCCAGGAAATCCACGCGCGTTGATACGCCATGGGCGCCCGTGCTGATGAAACGATACTGCGCGTCGCTGAAAAAGCCCTCGAAAGCGTCCACATGCAGTGACAGCGCCGAGCCGTCATAGGTGTTGCCCGCCTTGTTGATGCGGACATTCCCCTGCGCCTGGGCCAGGTCGTCCGGCACGGTGTAGTCCAGCCGGTCGGCGCGGATCACTGTATCGCCGCGGCGCAGCTCGGCATGGCCGTCGATGACGGCCTTCACATCAGGCTGGCCCGTGATGCGGTCGCCCGACACAAACACCGGCAACTGGGGCCGCAGCTCGGCCGGCAGGGTCTCCTGCAATAGCGGGCTGCGGCGCAGCGCCGGCGGGGCATCCCAGGCGCTGGGCGCATCGGTCTGCGCCAGCGCGGCCAGCGGCACGCCGCACCAGGCCAGCGCCACCGCGCAGGCCAGGGGGTGCAGCCCCAGCCGTGGGGCCCGCGCAGCGGCTTGCCGCACCGGCCGGGAAAGGGGTTGGGTTTTCTGCACGAAAGAGGGCTGGCGGCGGGGCACGTCGGAAATATGGACAGGGCTGGAGAAACGGCCCGCGCCAGGCAGGGCGGGTTTGTAAAATGGGATTATCCATGAGCCACCCCTCTTCCCCCCCAACGCCCCTTGCCGCGGCATCGCCCGCCTCCGCCAACACCACCAGCCCCGTCAGCTGGCCCGATGCAGCCCGGCAGGCAGCGTTCGAGCGCTGGCTCGCGCCACTGGTGCAAAGCCACCAGCTGCTGCCCGCCAGCCTGCGCGCCGCCTCGGCCGACGCCAGCTTTCGCCGCTACCTGCGCATCGACAGCGCATCGGGCGCCAGCTGCATCGTGATGGATGCGCCCCCGGACAAGGAAAACTGCCGCCCCTTCGTGCAGGTGCAGAGCCTGATGGCTGCCGCCGGCCTGAATGTGCCGCAGATCCTGGCCTGGGACGAACCCGGCGGCTTCATGCTGCTGAGCGATCTGGGCAGCACCACGCTGATCGAATTGCTGCGGCCCGAAGCCCCCCAGGCCGCGCTCGGCTGGTATCTGCAGGCCACCGATGTACTGCTCGACTGGCAAATGGCCTCGCAGCCCGGCGTGCTGCCCGCCTACGACGAGGCCCTGCTGCGCCGCGAGCTGGCACTGTTTCCCGACTGGTACCTGGCCCAGCACCGCGGCATCACGCTGGACGACAAGCAGCAGGCCACGCTGCAAGGCGCCTTTGATGCCATCGTCGCCCACAACCTGGCAGCCCCCCAGGTTTATGTGCACCGCGACTTCATGACACGGAACCTGATGGCGCCCGCCGAACAGGGCGCGCGCCTGGGCGTGCTGGACTTCCAGGACGCCGTCTACGGCCCCATCACCTACGACATCGCCAGCCTGCTGCGCGATGCCTTCATCAGCTGGGAAGAAGAATTCATCCTCGACGTGACCGTGCGTTACTGGGAAAAGGCCCGCAAGGCCGGCCTGCTGGGCGCGCGCAGCGCCAGCGGCTGGGGCGATGACTTTGGCGAGTTCTACCGCGCGGTGGAATGGATGGGCCTGCAGCGCCACCTCAAGGTGGCTGGCATCTTTGCGCGCCTGACCTTGCGCGACGGCAAGCCCAAATACCTGGCCGATGCGCCGCGTTTCATGGGCTATATCCGCGCCACGGCCCACCGCTACCGGCAGCTGGGGCCGCTGCTCAAGATGCTGGACCAGATCGAAGGCACGGAACCCATTGTGGGCTTTGCCTACGGCCGCATGTAGCCGCAGCCGCCTGCACGCACGGTGCAACCGAAAAATCAAGCAAAAACCGGCTCAAGCGCTTACAAATAAAGCGCCAGTAGCTATTACAAAGATAGCATATGCCCCGTTTCCATTGCCCGGCCCCACTGGCCACCGGCGCCGAGCTGGACCTGCCCCCCGGCGCTGCGCGCCATGTGCAGGTGCTGCGCCTGCAGCCCGGCGACAGCATTACCCTGTTTCACGGCGGGCAGGGCGCGGGCGACCCGGGCGGCGAGTTCGATGCCACTGTGCTCAAGATGGGCCGCAGCGATGTGCGCGTGCTGGTGGGTGCGCACCACGCCATCGACCGCGAGGCGCCCCGCGCCGTGCACCTGCTGGCGGGCATCACCGCCAACGAGCGCATGGACTGGCTGATCGAAAAAGCCACCGAACTCGGCGTGGCCAGCATCACCCCGCTGGTGGCCGAGCGCAGCGTGCTCAAGCTCAAGGGCGAGCGGGCCGACAAGAAGATCGCCCACTGGCAGGCCGTGGCCGTGGCGGCCTGCGAGCAATGCGGCCGCAACCGCGTGCCCCTGGTGAACCCGGCCATCGACCTGGCAGGCTGGCTGCGCACACAAGGGCAGGGCCTGACATCCCCAGATACGCAGGACACACCCCGGCGCCTGCTGCTGTCGCTGCGGCCCGGAACCGTGCCGCTGCGCGAAGCCACCGGCGGCGAGGGGGGACAGCGCCCGGTGCTGTTCCTCTCGGGCCCCGAGGGCGGCCTGAGCCCTGCCGAGGAAGACCTGGCGCTGCAGCATGGCTTTGCCGCGGTCACGCTGGGCCCGCGCGTGCTGCGTGCCGAGACGGCCCCGCTGGCCGCCCTGGCGGCGCTCACGCTGTAGCGCGGCCACCCTGCCCGGTAGCTGGCTGGGCCCACGCGGGCCGCACGCCCAGCCCGACTCTGAAGGCTGTACGCACAGCATGACCTCACCGTAAAATTGCCGTCTGGCCGGTAACCCAGTACAGCAGGGTTTTCGTGCCCCTTCGCCCGCGCGCCGCGCGGCCCTCCCTCCTTTCTGGCCGGAGCCCCCCACCTTGCGCCCACCCGCCCGCTGGCAGCGCCTCAAGGACGTGATCCTCTCCACCGCCCCTCGGCGGCGCACGCTGGTAGGCATGGCCTTGCTGGCGATCACACTGATGGCCAGCAGCGCCGGGGTGATGCTGCTGGTGGCGCATTCCAGCACCGCCGTGAACCAGACCGCCGTGCATTGGTGGGCCGCCCTGTCGGTGGGCGGCCTGGTGGTGATGACGGCCTTCATCCGCTCAGGCAAAACCGCCCACCTGCGCGACCCTTCGCTCACCATCCCGCAGATGGTCTGGACGATTACCAGCGGTGCCGTGGCCTATGTGCTGGCGGGCGATGCGCGCGGTGTGGTGCCCAGCGTGCTGGCCATGATCCTGTTCTTTGGCACCTTCGGCCTCACGGTGGCCGAGGTGATTGGCATCGGCGTGTATGCGCTGCTGGCGTTTGCCAGTGCCATCGGTGTCAGCTCACACTTCAGTGCCAATGCCTCGGGTTACCTCGACACTGCCTACGCGCTGATGGTGCTCATCGTGCTCAGTGGTTGCATTGCGCTGAACCTGCGCATCCAGCGCATCCGCGCCAAGGTGCAGCAACAGCGCGAAGCCCTGGCCCAGGCGCTCGAAGTCAACCGCGAACTGGCCACACGCGACGAGCTGACAGGCCTCGTCAACCGCCGCGCCATGCTGGAGCTGATGGCGCTGGAGCACCACCGCAGCCTGCGCAGCGGCCGCCCGCTGCTACTGGCACAGCTGGACATCGACCACTTCAAGCCCATCAACGACCAGCATGGCCACGCCACCGGCGACCGCGCCTTGCAGGCGTTTGCAGGCACGGTGCGCGCCAGCCTTCGCGACACCGATGTACTGGCCCGCTGGGGCGGCGAGGAATTTGTGCTGATCCTCTCCGACACCTCGACAGAGCATGCGCGCGAGTTGCTCGAACGCATCCGCCAGGCGGTGCAGGCACTGGAAATTGCCCACAGCACCGGCACGCTGCACATGACGGTGTCCATTGGCCTGGCGCAGCACCTGCCGGGCGACACGGTGGCGCAAACGCTGGAACGCGCCGACCAGGCGCTGTACCATGCCAAGACCCTGGGCCGCAACCGCGTGGTGGTGGCGCCCGCTGCGCACCGCACGGCGGCAACCGGGGTGAGCGCACGGGCTTGAGCGCGGTGCTGGCAAGCGCATAGCGCACTCACCCACCAGGCGAACGCCCTCGAAGCCATCCAACGTCGATTGCATGCGGCTTTTCCAAGGATGCAAAGCGGTCAACTGCCGTTTCTAGGCTTCTAGTGTAGTGTTGCATTCTGTTTGGAACTTAATCGGCTATTGGCGCGGATGACCTTTTGCAGGATGTCGCGAGCGTTCTTGGTCCAGATGAACGGCTTGGGGTTGGTGTTGTGATGCGCGATGTACTCATCGATGGCCGAGACGAGTTCGGGCACGCTGGTGAACACCCCGCGGCGTAGCCGGTTCTCGGAGATGTCGCGAAAGAAGCGCTCGACCATGTTCAGCCACGATGCCGAGGTTGGCGTGAAGTGCATGTTGAATCTGGGGTGCTTGGCCAGCCACTCCTGCACAGCTGGATGCTTGTGCGTGGCGTAGTTGTCGGCGATCAGATGCAGCGTCTTGTCCTTGGGCGTCTCCCGATTGATTTGACGCAGGAACTTCAGCCACTCGATGTGGGTGTGGCGCTGCTGGCACTGGCCGATGACCTGACCGTTGAGCACGTTGAGCGCAGCGAACAAGGTGGTTGTGCCGTTGCGCTTGTAGTCGTGCGTCATGGTGGCCGCGCGCCCCTTCTTGAGCGGCAGCCCGGGCTGCGTTCGGTCCAGCGCCTGCACCTGGCTCTTTTCGTCGCAGCACAGCACCAGCGCATGCTCGGGCGGCGACATGTAAAGCCCCACGATGTCTTCGAGCTTTTGCACGAACTGCGGATCGCGCGAGACCTTGAAGCCGCGCACGATGTGAGGCTTGAGACCGTGGGCCTGCCAATGGCGCATCACGGTGCTGGCGCTGACGCCCAACTCAGCGGCCATCGTGCGCGTGCTCCAGTGCGTGGCCGCCTCGGGCTTGGTCTGTGTGGTTAGCTTCACAAGCTTGGCCACATCCACCTTCACCGGCGGTGCGCCGCGCGGCAAGTCGCGCTCGATACCTTGCAGCCCCAATTGCAGGTAGCGTTCACGCCAGCGCGCCACCTGCACGCGCCCAATGCCAAGCTGCTCGGCAATATCCTTGTTTTGCAGCCCCTGCGCGGCCAGCAGCACGATCTGGGCGCGCTGGGCCAATCTGACGCTGGTGCGCTTGGAGCGCGCCAGCCGGCTCAGCTCGCTTTCCTCTTCATCCGTCAACACAATCGTCGGGGCAACTCGCAATTTTTCACTCCAATGCAAACCGTAGTAGAGCATTGGAGCGTGGTTGCTCAATTAAGTTTCATTAAGAATCAAACACTACACTAGATTGGTAGCTACTGGCGCAATGGAGCAAAGCGCTGGGGGCCTGTTTGGCTCGAAACGATCGGTGATGCAGGCCTTGGACGCCTACCCCTGCCCGCAGGGCCCTTACTCGGACGCATCACCAGGGCTGCCGTCGCGCACCACACGGCGCACCACGTCCCCCGCAAACCCGCGCGCGGCCAGAAAGCGCATCTGCCGCGCCCGCTCTTGCACATCGGTGGCCACGCTGCCAAAGCGTTGCCGCCAGACGGCCTGGGCGCGTTCGAGCTCGGTGGCGCGCAGGCGCTCGGCCGTGGCGCGCACCAGATCGTCGTCCAGCCCCTTGCTGCGCAGCTCTTGCACCAGGCGCTGCGTGCCCAGCCGGGCGGCGCGGCGGTGCACCAGCGATTCGGCCACGCGGTGGGCGTTGATGAAATCCTTGGCCTGCAGGTCGTCGAGCACGGCGTTCAGGTCGTCGCCCTCTTGCAGATGGCGCGCCAGCTTGGTGGCCAGCTCGGCGCGCGAATGTTCGCGCTGGGCCAAAAGCCGCAGTGCGCGGCCCTTGAGGGAGAGGGTGCCAAAGCCCATGGCGATGTTGCTGCGTTATTGATAGCTTCTAGCGCTTATTGGATAAGCGCTAGCGGCTGATTTCACCCAAAAAGTGCAGCGAGCCCAACCGGCGCCCGCTGCTGCCTTACTTGTCTTCCTTCTCGGCTTTGGCGGGCTTGCCGGCGGGCGCGGCTTCCAGCGCGGCGGGCAGCAGGGCGATGCCCAGGCTGTCGCGCACCTTGTTTTCGATCTCGCGGGCCAGGTCGGGGTTTTCGCGCAGGAACTCGCGGGCGTTGTCGCGGCCCTGGCCGATTTTTTCGCCGTTGTAGGCATACCAGGCGCCGGCCTTCTCGACGATCTTGGCGTTCACGCCCATGTCGATGATCTCGCCCTCGCGGCTGATGCCTTCACCAAACAAAATGTCGAACTCGGCCGTCTTGAAGGGCGGGCTCACCTTGTTCTTGACCACCTTGACCTTGGTTTCGTTGCCGATGGCTTCGTCGCCCTTCTTGATGGTGCCGGTGCGGCGGATATCCAGGCGCACCGAGGCGTAGAACTTGAGCGCATTGCCGCCGGTCGTCGTTTCAGGGCTGCCGAACATCACGCCGATCTTCATGCGGATCTGGTTGATGAAGATGACCATGCAGTTGGTCTTCTTGATGGTGGAGGTCAGCTTGCGCAGCGCCTGGCTCATCAGGCGGGCCTGCAGGCCGGGCAGGCTGTCGCCCATTTCGCCTTCGATTTCGGCCTTGGGGGTGAGGGCAGCCACCGAGTCGATGACGATCAGGTCCACCGCGCCCGAGCGCACCAGGCTGTCCACGATTTCGAGCGCCTGCTCGCCGGTGTCGGGCTGGCTGATGAGCAAATCGGACAGCTGCACGCCGAGCTTCTGGGCGTATTGCACATCGAGCGCGTGCTCGGCATCGACGAACGCGCAGGTGCCGCCCTGCTTTTGCATCTCGGCAATCACCTGCAGCGTGAGCGTGGTCTTGCCCGAGGATTCCGGGCCATAAATTTCAACCACACGGCCGCGCGGCAGGCCACCTACACCCAGCGCGATATCGAGGCCCAGCGAGCCAGTGGAGACGACCTGGATGTCCTCGATCACCTCGCCTTCGCCCAGGCGCATGATGGTGCCCTTGCCAAATTGCTTCTCGATCTGGGCGAGCGCGGCGGCCAGGGCCTTGGCCTTTTCGGTGTTCACGGGCAATGCGGGGTTGGTGCCTTTGACTGCGACGTCCATGAGAAACTCCTTGAAAAACAACAGGTTGGATGCAGGCATCGCTCTGCGGTTAATCACAGGCTGGATGTTTGAACAGTAGTTTATGCGAGCAATTCAGTTCGCATAAAGCAATTTTTAGTCAGTTTGCCTGACAATTTGGCATGGCTAATTCCGCCCCCATCACAACCACTCTCACCCCGCCTGCGGCGCCGGACGACCGCTGGCGGCAAACCCACCTCGGGCGCCTCATGGGCAGCGCGCTGCGGCGCTTCGACGCCCGGGTGCTGCAGCTCATGGCGCGCAATGTCGAGGTGCCGCTGGCGCTGTCCAACCTGGCGGCGCGCGACCAGGTGACGGCCGCGCATGTGCACATCACCCGCCATTTGGCGCTGCAAGGCGACCGCCTGACCGACCTGGCCCAGCGCGCCGGCATGACCAAGCAGGCCATGGCCCACCTGGTGGACCAGTGCGAGGCCTGGGGCCTGGTCACGCGCACTGCCGACCCGCTGGATGCGCGGGCGCGGCGCGTGTGCTTCACGCCCACGGGCCTGGCCTGGCTGCAGGCGTTTCGCGACGCGGTGGAGCAGGCAGAGACAGAGTTTCGCGAAGAGGTGGGGCAGGACGTGGCTACGGTGGTGGCCATTGGGCTGGAGGCCTATGCCGGGGCCGCCGGCGATTGAAGCACCGCCCCTGTGTCAATAACGTCCACGGGCTCCGCGCAAACCAGCAGCCATTGCCGAAAGCACTGCAGCGCATGCAGCTGCGTGCGCCCTTCGGGGTAGCAAAACCAGTAACCCACATCGCTTTGGTAGCCGCCGCACTGGGGGGCATCGGCCAGGGGCTCGCGCACCAGGCCTGCAGTGATCTCGTCTTGAACCAGGCAGCGCGGCACCAGCGCCAGGCCCATGCCCGCCATCACGGCACGGATCATGGTCTGGAACTGATCGAACTGCGGGCCAGCCAACGGGTCGATGCCGCCCTGCACGCCGTGCGTTTCGCTCCAGCGCAGCCAGGCCTCGGGCACGGTCACATGGCGCAGCAGCGTGTGGCGCGCCACGTCGCGCGGGGTGTAAATAGGCCAGTCGGCCACCCTGGTGCGCGGGGCGATCAGCGCCACATCATTGCCCGTGATGTAGTGGGCGTGGGCGCCGGGCCAGTGGCCGTCACCGAAGAGGATGGCGCAGTCAAGTTCAGGCCGCTCGAAGTTGTAGCTGTGCACATACGGCACGAAATGCAACGTGACCTGCGGATGCTGCTGCTGAAACTGCGGCAGCCGCGGAATGAGCCATTTGGCGCCAAAGGTGGGCAGGCTCGACAGGTGCAGTGCGCCGCCGCCGTCGTCGCTGGTGATGAGCTCCAGCGTGGCAGCTTCCAGCTGCAGCAGCACGGCCTGCACGGCCTTCTCGTAGCGTTCACCGGCAGGGGTGAGTGCCAGGCGCTTGCGGGTGCGCTCGAACAGTGGCACCGCCACCCAGGTTTCCAGGTCCTTGATCTGTTTGCTCACGGCGCTTTGCGTAAGGTGCAGCGCTTCGGCAGCGCGTGAAACACCACCGAATCGCGCCACGGTGGAGAACGCGCGCAGCAGGTGCAGTGGAGGGGCCAGGCGGCGCAGCGACATGGTGGGGTGTACTCAAAACATTCCGAATTGGAATGTTATCAGGCATATCCATTGCTTGGTAGGTGGCATTCCTTTCGATAACCTCAGTGCATCTCACAGGAGAACTACTCTATGCAACGCCGTCAACTGCTTGCCTCATTGGCTGCTGTATCTTTCGCGCCTGGAATGTCTTTTGCCCAAGAAGGCAAGCCATTGCGCATGATCGTGCCCTTCCCGCCGGGGGGCGCTACCGACATCACGGCGCGCACGTTGCAAGACGCCTTGGCACGCATCCTCAAACAGCCTGTGGTGCTGGAAAACCGTGGCGGCGCAGGCGGTTCCATCGGCATGGCTGAAGTGGCCCGCGCCCCGGCAGACGGCCTGACCATTGGCGTGGCCACGCTGTCCACCCACGGCGTGAACCCCGCCGTGTACAGCAAGCTGCCCTACAACCCCACCAAGGATTTCGTGGGCGTGACGGAGATCGTCAAGGCGCCGGGCGTCATCGTGATCAACCCCAAGGTGCTGCCCGTCAAGGACTTTGCCGACCTGGTCAAATACCTCAAGGCCAACCCCGGCAAGGTCTCGTATGCCACGCCGGGCAACGGCACCATCGGCCACATGTGGGGCGAGCTGTTTAAAAGCAGCACAGGCACCTCGATGGTGCACATCCCCTACCGTGGTGCAGGCCCCGCCATCAACGATGTACTGGCGGGACAAGTCGCGGTGTACTTTGACCAGGTGGCTTCGTCGCTGCCGCACATCAAGTCGGGCAAGGTCAAGGCGCTGGCCGTTTCGTGGCCTCAGCGGCTGGACGTGCTGCCCGATGTGCCCACCTATGGCGAACTGGGCCATGCCGCCAACAACGATCCGTCGTGGTTTGGCCTGGTGGCACCTGCCGGCACGCCGACTGCGGCGGTGGATCGCATCCAGCAGGCCGTGGCCCAGGCCCTGCAGGAACCCGCCGTGCGCGAGCGGCTGGCCGGGCAGGGCTTGTACCCCTCGGGCACGACGCCCAAGGCATTCACGGCCCAGATCGCCCGCGAAATCGACAAAATGAAGGGCGTGGCGGCCTTCGCCAAGGTCAGTCTCGATTGAACCCAGGGCGGGCCTGCGGGCCCGTCGGCCATAGCCGGAAAGACTCAGGGATAACCACAAGGTCTTTCGGATCCGGGCGGCTAGGCCAGCCGCCCCAAATTGCGCACACTTTGCCTATGCATGCAGCCTTGAAACTGATCAACCACCGCTTCCAGCAAGCCCTGCCCGGTGTTACCGGCACGCCCGGCGTTGCCGCGCCCTCTGTCAGCATGGTGTCGCACCAGTCCGGCACCACCCCGCTGGTGCTCGACTCGCCGCACAGCGGCACCCACTACCCCGCCGACTTTGGCGCCGCCCTCGACCTGGCCACACTGCGGCGCGCCGAGGACACGCATGTCGAAAAGATCTACGCCTTTGCCCCCGCGCTGGGCGTGGCCTGGGTCGAGGCGCATTTCCCGCGCATCTACCTCGATGCCAACCGCGACACCACCGAGCTTGACACCACGCTGCTCGATGGCGTGTGGACCGACCCCATCTCGACCGACCCCAAGGTGCTGAGCAAGGTGCGCCTGGGCAAGGGCCTGATCTGGAAGTTCACCGACGAAGGCGAGCCCATCTACAACCGCCTGCTCTCCGTGGCCGAGGTGCGTGCGCGCGTTGACCGCTGCTGGCGCCCCTACCACGCTGCGGTGGCGCAGGCCATTGACGCGGCCCATGCGCGCCATGGCTACAGCATCCACATCAACTGCCATTCGATGCCCGCCGTCGCTGCCAGCCATGCCACCGAGTTTCCGGGCATGGTGCATGCCGACTTCGTGGTCGGCGACCGCGATGGCAGCACCGCCAGCCCGGCGCTGTCAGCGCTGATCTGCGAACACCTGCGCGGCTGCGGCTACAGCGTGGAATACAACCACCCCTACAAGGGCGTGGAGCTGGTGCGCCGCCACAGCAACCCGGCGCAGCAGCGCCACAGCATCCAGGTCGAGATCAACCGCAAGCTCTACATGGACGAAACCACGCTGGCCCAGCACCCCCAAGGCATGGCCCGCCTGCAGGCCGACCTCGCGGCGCTGGTGCACAAGCTGCTGGCCACCGACCCGCGCTGAAGGCTGCGGCGGCGTGGCGGGTGCAAGCCCGCGAACGGCCGGCTCCCGCCGCGGCGCTGCGACGCCTAAAATCGTGGCACAGGCGCGGCGCCAGACCGCACAGCCACCCACCAGGAGACACCCGCATGCGCATCCTCATTGCCGAAGACGACCAGGTGCTGGCCGATGGCCTGTTGCGCACACTGCGCGCATCGGGCGCCGTGGTGGACCATGTGGCCAGCGGCAGCGAGGCCGACGCGGCGCTCATGACCAACAACGAGTTCGACCTGCTCATCCTGGACCTGGGCCTGCCCAGGATGCACGGGCTGGAAGTGCTCAAAAAACTGCGCAGCCGGGGCTCGGCCCTGCCGGTGCTCATTCTCACCGCCGCCGACAGCGTGGACGAGCGGGTGAAGGGCCTGGACTTTGGCGCCGACGACTACATGGCCAAGCCCTTCAGCCTGCAAGAGCTCGAAGCCCGCGTGCGCGCCCTGGTGCGCCGCGGCATGGGCGGCACCAGCAGCGCCATCAAGCACGGCCCGCTGGTGTACGACCAGGCCGGCCGCGTGGCCACCATCGACGGCAAGATGGTCGAGCTCTCGGCGCGCGAGCTGGGCCTCTTGGAAGTGCTGCTGCAGCGCGCCGGCCGGCTGGTCAGCAAGGAGCAGCTGGTCGAGCGCCTGTGCGAGTGGGGCGAAGAGGTGAGCAACAACGCCATCGAGGTGTACATCCACCGCCTGCGCAAGAAGATAGAGAAGGGCCCGATCCGCATCGCCACGGTGCGCGGGCTGGGTTACTGCCTGGAGAAGATTCCTGGATAGGAGGCCCCCCTGAGTCGCTTCGCGCCTTCCCCCCAAAGGGGGGACGCACCCGGCGGCCTGGCGAAGCCAGTTCTACGGGTGCATTGGCGTGGGTCGCGCCAGTTTTACGCGCGTGGGGCCGATGTACCCTTTGGATAGGTAATGCAAAAATGATAGCTTCTAGCGCTTTATTCATAAGCGCTAGAAGCCAAAAAGGCTTGAAAACTTGAAAATCTTCCAGCGCGAGCAGCGCTCCCTGTTCGGCGAAATCCTGGACTGGATGCTCACCCCGCTGCTGCTGCTGTGGCCCGTGAGCCTGGCGCTGACCTGGCTGGTGGCGCAGGGCCTGGCCAACAAGCCGTTTGACCGCGCGCTCGAATACAACGCCCATGCGCTGGCGCAGCTGGTGACGGTGCAGCACAGCAAGGTGCAGTTCAACCTGCCTCAGCCCGCCAGCGAAATCCTGCGCGCCGACGACTCGGACATCGTGTACTACCAGGTGATGGGTCCGGGGCGCAAGTTCCTGTCGGGCGAACGCGATTTGCCGCCCCCCGAAGACGACGAGCGCCCCGCGCCGGGCGAGGTGCGCCTGCGCGATGCCGAGCTGCGCGGCGTGGAGATTCGCGTGGCCTCCATCTGGGTGCGCCTGCCGCTGCCCGAGGCGCCGCTGGCCCTGGTGCAGGTGGCCGAAACGCGTGAAAAGCGCAGCGTGCTGGCCACTGAAATCATCAAGGGCGTGATGCTGCCGCAGTTTGTCATCCTGCCGCTGGCCGTGCTCCTGGTGTGGATGGCGCTGGCGCGCGGCATCCAGCCGCTGAACCAGCTGGAGCAGCGCATCCGCGAGCGCAGCCCCGACGACCTTTCGCCGCTGGACGACCGCACCGTGCCGCTGGAGGTGGCGCCGCTGGTGTCGTCGGTGAATGACCTGCTCAGGCGCCTGGGCGATTCGCTGGCCACGCAAAAGCGCTTTCTGGCCGATGCGGCGCACCAGCTCAAGACGCCGCTGGCCGGCCTGCGCATGCAGGCCGACCTGGCCCAGCGCGAAGGCACCAGCACCGAAGAGCTCAAGCGCTCGCTGCAGCAAATTGGCCGCTCCAGCATCCGCGCCACGCACACCGTCAACCAGCTGCTGGCGCTGGCGCGCGCCGAAGGCAGCGGCGTGGGCATTGCGCGCCAGCCCTGCGACCTGGCCAAGCTCACCATCGAGGTGGTGCGCGACTCGGTGCCGCGCGCGCTCGACAAGCAAATCGACCTGGGCTACGACGGCGCCCAGCCGGACGCCCCCGGTGTGTGGATGGACGGCAACCCCACCTTGCTCAAGGAGCTGGTGCGCAACCTGGTGGACAACGCCATCAACTACACGCCCTCCACGCCCGACAAGCCCGGCGTGGTCACCGCCCGCGTGCTGGCCGACACCTTTGGCCATGTGCTGATGCTGCAGGTGGAAGACTCGGGCCCCGGCGTGCCCGAGGCCGAGCGCGAGCTGGTCTTTCGGCCCTTTTACCGGGCGCTGGGCAGCGAGGCCGACGGCTCGGGCCTGGGGCTGCCCATCGTGATGGAAATTGCGCGCCAGCATGGGGCCGAAGTGACGCTGGAAGATGCGCGCCCCGGCCAGCATCCGACGGGCGCACGCTTTAGCGTGCGTTTTGCGGCGCGCGACGGGGTGGCGGGCCGCTGACGCGGGTGGCTGCAAGGCGGGTGCGCCACAGGGACAATGCCCTGCGCGCCCGCCACAGTGCCTTTGCATCCGGCATCATGCGGCCCCATTGGACTGATGCTGCACCACGATGACGACTCCACCGCCCCGCCGCTTTGCCAACACCCACCCAGCCGTGGTGATTGGCAACTTCCCCTGGTATGAAATGGTCTGGCGCTCGCTGCGCGGCGACTTCAAGCCGCTCGCGGCGCCCGCTGGCGGCTACGAGGCGTTTGCCAGGCAATGGAGCATGCCCGTGGACCACGCGCGCCTGGCGCAGCGCCCGCAGGCGCCGGTGGTCACCTGGCTGGGCCATGTGTCCATCCTGCTGCAGGTGGCGGGCCTGAACGTGCTGATGGACCCCACCCTGTGCGGCTTTGCAGGCCCTCTGGGCCGTTTTGGCGCACCCCGCCGCGTGCCCGCGCCCCTGGCGCCCGAAGAGCTGCCGCCCATTGACGTGGTGCTGATCTCGCACAACCACTACGACCACCTGTGCTACGGCACCTTGCGCCGCCTGCACGACGCGGGCCAGTCGCCCCGTTTTGTGGTGCCCCAGGGGCTGGGCGACTGGTTCACCCAACGGGGCATGGGCCCCGTGACCGAGCTGAACTGGTGGGAGCACACCGACATCGCCCCCGGGGTGCGCGTGCATTTCACACCGTCACAGCACTGGAGCCGCCGCACACCGTGGGACACCAACGCCTCGCTCTGGGGCGGCTACCTGCTCGAATGGACGCGCCCCGATGCGGGCAGCCCCTGGCGCTTTCTGTTCCCGGGCGACACGGGCTACAGCGACGATTTCAAGGCCATCCGCCAGCGCCTGGGGGCGGTGGATTTTCTGGCCCTGCCCATCGGAGCCTACCTGCCACGCGATTTCATGAAACCCATGCATGTGAACCCCGGGGACGCCGTGCAGCTGATGCTGGATGTGGAGGCCCGGCAGGCCATGGGCGTGCACTGGGGCACATTCATGCTGACGCAGGAGGCGTTTGACCACCCTCCGCGCGACCTGGCTGCTGCCCTGGCGCAGCGCAGCCTGCCACAGGACCGCGTCTGGCTCATGCGGCATGGCGAGACACGGGCGATTGCGCTGGAGTAACCCCAGGCCCCCACGTCCTTCGGAAATTCGGCATGCCCGCCTTTCCGCCCCGGGCTCAGCCTCTCAGTCGCAGGCGCGCAGCGGCTTGCCCGCCAAGGCGGGGCGCAGGGCATCGAGCTGGGCGCGCAGCGCGTCGTTCACGGCCGGCAGGTGCAGCGTGAAACCCTGGGCCTCGGCGCGCTCCACCACCACCTTGGCGGTGCGCACGCCCTGGTTGCCCAGCGTGGCCAGTGCCCGCTGGGCGGCTTCTTCGGTGGCAAAACGGCCCAGCGACAGGCCCGGCTCCAGCGCCGGGTTGTTGGGGCGGTCGTAGGGCAGCTTGCGGGCGCGCAGCTCGGCGCGCTTTTTGGCGAGGGCCTCGTCGTCGGCAAAGCGCCCCATGTAAACCATCCAGCGTCCGGGAATGGTGCTCGATTCCAGGCTCCAGCTGCCCTGCGGCAGCGCGGCAGCGGCAGCGCGCACGGCGTTGGCCTGGGGCGCATCCAGCAGACCGGCCTGCAAGCACACCGTGGCGGATGCAGGCGCGGATGCCGATGATGCGGCGGACGCAGGTGTGGACGCGGGCCCTGCGGGTGCCTCACTGGCGGGCGCTGGCGGGGTGGCATCCTGGGCCTGCAGGATGCGCAGCGTCTCGGGGCGGATCTGCTGCGCCAGGCGGTGCGGCTCGGACTGCTCGACCGGCGCCAGCCCCCAGGCGCGCAGCCAGCCTTGCGACCACGCGTAATAGCCGGCATTGGCCAGCAGCAGGGCGATGACGGCAAGGCGCAGCATCGGGCAAGTCTCTCAATGGGGGCGCGTGGCCGCGGGCCGCACGCTGATTTCAGAACTGGTGATGGCCTGCATGCCCTGCGCGGTGTGCACCAGCAGCGCGCCGTCTTCGGCCACGCCATGGGCCGTGCCGGCTTGCCCATCGCTCAGCGCCACGGCCCGGCCCTGCAGCACGTCGCGCCTGGCAAAGCGCGCCTGCATGGGGGCAAAGCCATAGGTTTCAAACGACTGCAGCATGGCCACCAGCGGCGCCGCGATGCGCAGAAGGGCCGTGGGCGCGTCCAGGCCGGGTTCCACGTCCTGCAGGCTGCCGGGCGGCATGCTCAGGCCCTCGGCGCTGCGCGGCAGCACATTGATGCCAATGCCCACCACCACATAGCGGGCGCTGGAGGTGCGGGCCGTGGCAGCCGCGTGGGGCGTGACAAAGCTGGCGGTCTCCACCAGGATGCCGCCCAGCTTGCGCTCGCCGCCCGCGCCGCCCAGCCACAGGTCGTTGGGCCACTTGAGGCCAATGCGGGCTGGCTGGTCGCTACCCACGGCAGGCAACACGGGTTGCAGGCTCTCGGCCACGCTCACGCCCACGGCGAGCGACAAACCGGACCAGTCCTGGGGCTCCAGCGGCAGGCCCAAGGACATCATGAGCGATGGCATGGCCCCCACGCTTGCCGCTTCGCCTGCGGCGCGGCCCCCCAAGGGGGCCTTCGCAGCTTGGGGCGGCCCGGCGCTGCTCACGTCCACACCGCTTTGCCACACCCGCCCCAGCCGCCCGCGCCCGGCGGTCTGCTGCTCGGCCACCAACAGGGTGGGCTCGTGCTGGCCGTTGCGCGCACGGCGCATCAGCTCGGTGTTGGTGGAGTCGATGGTGGGCAGCACCTCGACGGTAAAGCCCGGCAGCAGCGGTGACACTGCCTCCCAAATGGCCTCGGCCGGCCAGCGGATGGGGGCGGCGCTCACTGGCTGCGGCCTCGCGGCTTGGCCTTCCGAGGAGCCTCAGCGGCCTTGGTAGCTTTAGAGGAAGACGGCTTGGACGGCGGCAACGGCACCGGCGGCGCCCAGCCGCGCTTGGGCGCCAGCAGCGTGCCCCGGCAGTTGGTGCTGCCGCACCAGCAGGGGTATTCGGCCTTGAGCTTCTTGGTGTAGCGCTCTTCGATGATCAGGCCGTAGTCGTAGTTCAGCTCTTCGCCCGCCTTGATATTGCGCAGCGCGGTGATGAAAATGCGGCCGTCCCGCTCGTCGGCGTAGCAGTTGGGGTTGCAGCTGTGGTTGATCCAGCGTGAGGAGTTGCCGCCGAACTTGGCATCAATCACATGGTCTTCATCGACATGAAAGTAGAACGTGTGGTTGGGTTGCAGGGGGTCGTGCGGGTGGCGGTCCTGCGCCTCCTGCCAGCCAATCACTTCGCCAGTGTATTCGACAAGGACTTCGCCCTCTGCAATATCCTGCACGGCAAAAACGCCCTTGCCGTGCACGCCCGAGCGCCGGGTCTGAATGCGACGGCCCTGCGTGGGGGTTGGGGTTGCAGGCGGTGCGGTGCGGGGCATGGCAAAAACTCTGTTAACTTGAATATGCACACATGCGCGTGCGCGTGTACGCGTGAGGCAACGAATTGTAGAAGCGACCGGCCGGATGCCGGACAGCCAGACTGGCGAGAAACCAAAAAATGACCAAGACCCTGGTAATTGCAGAAAAACCTTCAGTGGCGCAAGACATCGTGCGCGCACTGACCCCCGTGGCCGGCAAGTTTGACAAGCACGAAGACCACTTCGAGAACGAGCGCTATGTAGTCACCAGCGCCGTCGGCCACCTGGTGGAAATCCAGGCGCCCGAAGCGTTCGACGTGAAGCGCGGCAAGTGGAGCTTTGCCCACCTGCCCGTGATCCCGCCGTACTTTGACCTGAAGCCCGTGGACAAGACCAAGAGCCGCCTGAACGCGGTGGTCAAGCAGGCCAAGCGCAAGGACGTGACGCAGCTCATCAACGCCTGTGACGCGGGCCGCGAGGGCGAGTTGATCTTTCGCCTGATCGAGCAGTACGCCGGCGGCAGCAAGCCGCTGGGCAAACCCGTCAAGCGCCTGTGGCTGCAGTCCATGACGCCCCAGGCCATCCGCGACGGCTTTGACGCCCTGCGCACCGAGCAGCAGATGGCCGGCCTGGCCAGCGCCGCGCGCAGCCGCTCCGAGGCCGACTGGCTGGTGGGCATCAACGGCACGCGCGCCATGACGGCGTTCAACTCGCGCGACGGCGGCTTCTTTTTGACCACCGTGGGCCGGGTGCAGACGCCCACGCTGTCGCTGGTGGTGGAGCGCGAAGAAAAAATCCGCAAGTTCGTGAGCCGCGACTACTGGGAAATCCACGCCACCTTTGGCGCGCAGGCCGGTGAATACCCCGCCAAGTGGTTCGACCCGAAGTGGAAGAAAGGCGAGGATGTGGAGATGCGTGCCGACCGCGTGTGGTCCGCCGCCGAAGCCACGGCCATTGCCAACGCCGTGCGCGGCAAGCAGGCCACGGTCACCGAAGAGAGCAAGCCCACCACACAGGCATCGCCCCTGCTGTTCGACCTGACCAGCCTGCAGCGCGAGGCCAACGGCAAGTTCGGCTTTAGCGCCAAGACCACGCTGGCCCTGGCGCAAAGCCTGTACGAGCGCCACAAGGCCCTGACCTACCCGCGTACCGACTCGCGCGCGCTGCCCGAAGACTATTTGCCAGTGGCCAAGCAGACCTTCGAGATGCTGGCCGATGTCCAGTCGCATGGCATGCGCCACCTGGCGCCGCACGCGCTCACGGCGCTGAACAACAACTACGTGCGCCCGTCCAAGCGCATTTTCGACAACAGCAAGGTGAGCGACCACTTCGCCATCATCCCCACGCTGCAGGCGCCCAGTGGTTTATCGGAAGCCGAGCAAAAGCTGTACGACCTGGTCGTGCGCCGCTTCATGGCGGTGTTCTTCCCGAGTGCCGAATACACCGTGACCACCCGCATTTCGACAGTGACCCCGCACAGCTTCAAGACCGAAGGCAAGGTGCTGGTCAAACCCGGCTGGCTGGCCATCTACGGCAAGGAAGCGGCCGATGAAGTAGAAGGCGGCAAGGACGGCGACAAGGGCCAGAACCTGGTGCCCGTGCAACCCGGCGAGATGGTCAACACCCTGCAAGTGGACCCCAAGGGCCTCAAGACCAAGCCGCCCGCACGCTACTCTGAAGCCACGCTGCTGGGCGCCATGGAAAGCGCCGGCAAGCAGATCGACGACGAAGAACTGCGCTCGGCCATGCAGGAAAAAGGCCTGGGCACCCCGGCCACGCGCGCGGCCATCATTGAAGGCCTGCTGACCGAAAAATACATGCTGCGCGAAGGCCGCGAGATCATCCCCACGGCCAAGGCCTTCCAGCTCATGACGCTGCTGCGCGGGCTGGAGGTCGAAGAGCTCTGCCGCGCCGACCTGACCGGCGAGTGGGAGTTCAAGCTCTCGCAAATGGAAAAGGGCCTGCTCACGCGCGAATCCTTCATGGCCGACATCGCCGCCATGACCGAGCGCATGGTGAAAAAAGCCAAGGAATACGACCGCGACACCATCCCCGGTGATTACGCCACGCTCGAATCGCCCTGCCCCAACTGCGGCGGTGTGGTGAAAGAGAACTACCGGCGCTTCGCCTGCGTGGGCAAGGCAGGCAGCGAAGGATGCGGCTTCAGCTTTGGCAAATCGCCCGCCGGCCGCACCTTTGAAACCGCCGAGGCCAACGCCCTGCTGCGCGACAAGAAAATCGGCCCGCTGGAAGGCTTCCGCTCCAAGGCGGGCTGGCCCTTCACGTCCGAGATCGTCATCAAATACGACGACGAGGCGCACAACTACAAGCTCGAATTCGACTTTGGCGACGACAAGAAGGGCGAAGAATCCGGCGAGCTGGTGGAGTTTGCCGACGCCGCGCTGGGCCCCTGCCCCATCTGCGGCTCGGAAGTGCACGAGCACGGCAGCAACTACGTGTGCAGCAAGGCCGTGCCCACCGCCGCGCAGCCCACGCCCAGCTGCACCTTCAAGAGCGGCAAGATCATCCTGCAGCAGCCCGTGGAACGCGAGCAAATGCAAAAGCTGCTGGCCACCGGCAAGACCGATCTGCTCGACAAGTTTGTCAGCATGCGCACCCGCCGCGCCTTCAAGGCCCACCTGGCGTGGGACAAGGAGGCGGGCAAGGTCAACTTTGAGTTTGCGCCCAGCAAGTTCCCGCCGCGCCCCGGCGCCGCTTCAAAAACAATAGCTACTAGCGCAGGCAGGACAAACGCTGCAGCCAAAAAGACCACAAAACCCGCCGCCGCAAAGAAAGCCCCGGCCACCAAGGCACCGCGCAAGGCAGCCGCCGGCAAGGCCCCCAGCGCCGCCCTGGCCGCAGTGATCGGCAGCGAGCCCGTGGCCCGGCCCGAGGCCGTGAAAAAGATGTGGGAATACATCAAGGCCCACAACCTGCAAGACCCCAAGGACAAGCGCACCATCGTCGCCGACGACAAGCTGCGCGCCGTGTTCGGCAAGGACAGCGCGGGTATGTTCGAGCTGGCAGGCATCCTGGGCCAGCACCTGGGCTGAGCGGCACCCGCGTGACACGGCCTGTCACCCGCATGGGCTAAGCTGGGGCATCGCGTGTCCACACGCTTTGCCCAGCCCAACGCCCTCGCCATGCCACTGCAGCAACACCATCACACGCCTTCCGGCGGTTCGTCCCGCACCCTGCCCTTTGCCGGCGTCACCAACTTCCGCGACCTGGGCGGCTACACCGGCCATGGCGGTCGGCAGGTGCAATGGCGGCGGCTCTTTCGCTCCGACCACCTGGCGGGCCTCACCGCGCAAGACCAGGCCCTGCTGGCCAATCTGGGCGTGGCCCGCGCGGTGGACTTTCGCGGCCGCGCCGAAAGCGCCGCCAACGCCTACACCCTGCCCGGCGTGGCCTACCACCCGCTCGCCATCGAACCCACCGTGGTGCAGCGCGCGCTCGAGTTGCAACGCACCGGCCGCCAGCTCACCGCGCAAGACGCCGTGGCGCTGATGCAGGAAACCTACCGCGGCTTTGTGCACGACAACGCCCCGCGCTTTGCCGAACTGTTTCGCCTGCTGCTGGCCAGCGACGCGCCCACCGTCATCCACTGCACCGCCGGCAAAGACCGCACCGGCTTTGCCGCCGCCCTCATCCTGCTCACCCTGGGCGTGCCGCGCGACGTGGTCATGCACGACTACCTGCTCACCAACGCGCTTTACCAGCGCCCGCCCGGCATGGGCAGCCACGCGCCAGAGGAAGTGCTGCGCGTGCTGTGGCGCGTACAAGAGGACTTTCTGGACGCCGCGTTGCACAAGGTAGACACCGAGTTCGGCGGCCTGCAGGCGTATTTGGTGGACGTGCTGGGGGTGAATGCCGCTGCGCAACGGGAGCTTGCGATGCGGTATCTGCAGGCAGCGTGATGCAGTCGATGGCCGTCGCCGGTTGCGTACAACATGCGGCAAACTCAAGCCAATATTTGGCAATGTCCATCGCCTCCACCTTTTTGACGGATCGCCAGGCCAAGCTCTTTACCTGGCTGTTCCGCCAATCCACGCGCAGCTTCACCTCAGCGAGCTGCGTCAGCTGACGGGCCTGGGCAGCGCATCGGTACAAACCGGACTCAACCGGCTCCCGGCGCGCAGTGGCATCTCCATCAGCGACATCCTCAAGAGCTACCTCGGCTTGCTGTGCCTGGGCAAGAGTCAAAAGGGCCTGCAGATGCTGCTGACCAGAAAGCCTTTGCCGCCTGACTGGGCGCGCGTGCCCCGCGCCACATTGCCTGGCCCATGCGCCCACGTTCTCCAGCTCCAGCTCGCCGAAGGATTTGCGGCGCAGCCAAGCGTTTGGGGAGGGGTTGACTCTGCAATTTTGATAGCTGCTCGCGCTTATGCCATAAGCGCTAGCAGCCAATTTACCCCTCAAACATTGGCCGAATCCGCCTCTGCCTCCGGCCACAGCTGCGGAAACATGAAGCGCAGCGCGTGCTGCGGCAAGCCAAAGCGCACCTTGCCTTGGGGCGAGTCGGACTTGAGCAGGCCGCGTTTGACCAGTGCGCCCAGTGCGTCGGTGGCGCCCCGGTCGCTCATGCCCAGCATGGCTTTGAATTCGCCGCGCGGCATTTCTTCGCCACTCAAAAACAGGTAGTGCAGGCCGCGCAGGGCCTCTTGGCGCACGCCCTGTTTGAGCACGGTGGCTTCAAACACCAGGCAGGCTTCGATACGGGTTTTGATGGCCTCAAAGTCCAGCAGGCCGGCCATGAAGCGGACTTGGTCCAGGCAGGTGTCCAGCACGTAGGTGGCCCATGCAATCAGGGCCTGCTCGCTCAGGTTGCCGCGCCCGTCCAGGTCGCCCCGGCGCAGGCTGTCGGCGTCGGCCAGCAGCGCGTAGTAGCGCTCGGTGCTACGGGCAAAGCCCCGCAGGGGCGACCACAGCCCGCCGGTGTAGCCCATCGCGGTGAGCCAGGTGTGGGTGTGCAGCCGCATGACGCGGCCGTTGCCATCGACAAAGGGGTGCACCCAGCCCAGCCGCTGGTGCGCGCAGGCCAACGCTACCAAAGCCGCCTCGCCACGGCGCACGCCGCCATAGAACGCTGCCCAGCGCTGCAAAAACAGGGGCACAACGGCATGCGCCGGTGCCACATGCTGGCCCACACGCACGTCGCGCTGGCGCAGTGCACCGGGGGCGATGGGTAACGCAGTTGCCAGCCAAGATCAGGCGTTGGTTGGCAAGAGGTGATCCAACGCCGGTGCGTGGGGCAAGAGCTATGGTTTTGATAGCTGCCATCGCTTATGGCCAGACAAATTGGAATCTGACCCCAATTATCGGGACATCAATGATTAATCCAGTTGTGTCATCATGTAACCCATTTTGTTGCGTGATCGACCATAGAGGTTCTTTTGAGTCTGTATTCGTCTTTGAAGCTTTGGCGCCTTGCTGCAGAAGCCTTTTTGGCGATTGTTGTGGCGTTTCTCATGCTGGCAATCATGCCCAAACTGATGCCAAGCTCGGATCTCATGACCCATCTGACTGCGCGCAGCCAGGCAGCGCTCGTCGGCAACTATTACCCCATCCAACAACGTGACAACGTCACCGTTTTGTTGATTGACGACAAGGCGCTGGCTGACCTGGAGCAGGGTTGGCCGGTTCCCTATGCCACCCATGCGCGCTGGCTGTCCAATTTGGGCACCTTGTACCAGCCGCGCGCCGTGTTCCTTGACATCACGTTCACACAGGCGCGCAAAGACGAGACGCTGCCCCAGCTTGTTCAGGCCTTGTGCCGCCTGCGTGATCAGGGTGTCCCAGTATTTCTGGCGGCGTTGCCAGACCCTCAAACAGGTCGGCTTGCGGTGCGCAGGGGCCTGGACAGCCCTGCCGGTGAGCGCCCTTGTTTTACTTTGGTGGGTGTCAATTACCAACCGCACCAAGTGGACCGTCTGGTCTGGAGCTACCCACTGTGGACGGCCAACCCGGGGGCGGGCAGTGCGATGGTGGATTCGCGCAGCGGCGCCCTGGCAATGGCGCAAGACGTTGCGGGGCTCGATGTCCCGCGCTTTGACGAGCCCATGGCCCTGACATGGGGTGTCAACAACCAGGACATTCGGCGCTTTGGCGAATGGTGCCGGTTTGCCGGCTCAGTGGCCGAGGAACTCATCCCTCCCGGGCTTCGTGCGCTTCATGCGGGCGAGGAGGTGCTCAAGCCCATCTGCCCCTACAGCCGTTCGCTGACCGTGAGTGAGCTCAAGCCACAAACCGAAGAGGACGAGGCCAGGTTGCATGCCTTGTTGAACGGCAAGTTCGTGATCATGGGCGCTGCGATCAGCGGCACCAACGACATGATCACCTCGCCCGTGCATGGGCCGATTCCCGGTGTCTTTATGCATGCCATGGCCCTGGACAACTTGCTGACCTACAACGGCCATTACAAGCGGGCGCTTGAATGGCAACTGCCACCCGCCTGGCCTCTGTTCTGGATGGGTCTGGTGGTGGTGCTGACGGCCCATGCCCTGCACATGGCTGTCTGGCAACCTCTGAGAAAGCGCACATTGGCATGTCAGAAAAGGATTGCCGAACGCTGTCCAGATTCGCGCCAGATTTTTTTCAGCACGTCAGAGCTCAGCGAGCTTGAATCGAAAACACCATTTAAAAAACCTTATTCGGCAGGGTTTTTACGCCAAATGGCGGCGAAGCTGGCCCGTCTTGTCGGTCTGGTAGTGCTTCGGGTGGCGCGCATTTTTGTGTCATCGGTTGTCATCATGGGGCTGGTGGTGTGGATGCAAAAGTGGTTTGACATCGGCACGCTGCCCATCGTTGATTTGGCACTGATGGCGCTGGTTGCGGAGTGGCTGGGTTGGACAGCCCACGTTCTCGATTTTTTCCCGTGGCGCAACCACACCCCCTCACTTCAGGAGAAATGAATGTCCCTCAAGTCCGTTGTCACCCTTTGCGCCTCGCGCGTTCTGCGTTTTGCTGGCGTATCGGCCGCCGCTGTGGTTTTTGTGACAGCGTCCCCGACAGTGGCCGCCCAAAACACGGAAGGCAAACAGATCACGGCGGCCAGCGTGAAGCAGTTGCCGCTTTTTGCGCAGCCCGGCGATGCCACCCCTGCCAAGACGGTGACCCCCGATGGCATGCCATGGCCCATTCTGGAAGAAAAGCAGGATTTTTTCCGCGTGAAGGTGGGGGGCGCTGATTTCTGGGTGGACAGCATGCAGGTGCGTGCGACACGCAGCGTGAGCGCCCAGTGCACCGTGTTGGCGGGCAAGGCCGCAACGCCCGTGGGCGCAACGCCTGGTGCGGGCAAAGATGCCTGTGCAGTTCGGTGAGGGAGATGCCTTTCATGAAGCGCCCCCTCGTTCGTCGCGGCGCGGTGCTGGCCATGTGCACCGCAGTTTTTTTGCTGTCTGCTTGTGAAACCCTGCCGGAGGCGGGCAAGAAGTTGAGCGAACTGACGGGGATCAAACCCGCCATTCGCGTGGGAGAGCTGCCGCCGCCACCGGCTGCCCGTATCTGGCCAGATGCCGCGCTGGATGTACTCAACCAACGCGCTCGTGGCTACGGTTTGGTGGAAATGCCAGAAATGCAAACCTACCTCAACGGCTTGCTGCAAAAGATCAAGCAAGCGGCCGGGGTGCCAACCTGGCCGGGCGCGGTGTACATCACGGCGGCCACGGATCTTGAGGCCTACTGCACGGGGGCTGGCAACATTTACGTGTCGCTGCCGTGGTTGCGCTCCATGGAGTCGGAAGACGAAATGGTTGCGCTGCTCGCCCATGAATGGGGGCATGTCTACATGGACTCGCACCAGCTGGAATCCACCATCACCACCAGCGATGAGCTTGCAAAATGGACCGGCGTGGGGGTATTTCTGGCGCGCAAGGCCGGTAATGCCGCTGGCTGGACGGCCGTTGACAGCGTGCTGGCAGCCTACGAAGTGGGCAAGAATACGCTGGCTCCTGCATGGGGGCGCAGCGATGAAGAAGACGCTGACGCGTTCGGTGCGACCGTCAGCATGCAGATGGGCTATTCGTTTCCCAGTGGCTACAAGGCTTTCCTGGAACGCATGGCGACATGGGACGCCGAGAATGAAAAACGGCGCGAGGCGGAACGCGCGTCGATATTGCAGCAATTGAAAAATGCTTCGGCGGACAACGTGCGCAAGCAAAACAGCGCAACCAAAGATGCTCAGATCAGTTTGCAGGATGCACAGATCAACCTGAATGCCAGCGTGATTGAAATGGGCCACAACATATCCGGCAGTTGGGCTGACTTGCTCAAAAAGGTTGGTCAAACCCACCCCGATGTTGAAGCGCGCCTGGCGTCACTCGTTGCGCAAGTTCAGCCGTTGATGGCTGGCAAGCCCCGACCTGCAGCAACCACACAGCCCTGGCGGCGCGCACTGGCGCAGCCACGCACGGCGGCGGTGCTGATCAACTACCAGCGTGCAGCAGATGCCCAGGCTGCGTTGCAACAACAAGACTTTCGTGCTGCACGCAAACTGGCGCTTGAGGCCGCCAGCGGCCCTACGGCACAACATGCGCTGCCGGTGCTGATGCTGGACCTGACCGAAATCTACGCCGAAACCCAACCCGCTCCGGCACGGCGCGCGCCGACTCGTAGCGCCGCGGTTCAGCGCCATGTGGATCCGTTGGACAGGAATCTCCGATCAGAACCGGACCGTGCCTGGCGAATTTATGTCACGCGGGCCAACAAGTTGCTCGGCGCGGGCCAAAGCACTCAGGCGAAGTCCGTGATGAGCGAAGGATTTGCTTACTTCGACAATGCCCCTGCTGCCTGGCCGGACGCCATTGCCTTTGCGGGACAGGCGCAGGGATGGGACAAAGCCAAACAGCTGGCACAGACCTGCGCGCAGCGCTTTCCAAGCTCGGCAACCCTTTGCAGGAAAGCTGCTGCGTCGCCGCAAGAGGTGGCAGAGGCGGCCCGGCAATCAGAGGCAAAAGCAAAATCAATCACTGACAAGTGGTTCAAAAAATAAGGCGGCCTCACACCCACCCCTTTCAAGGTGTTTAAGGCTACGCTGAACAAGCCGTCGGAATTTGCCGCGCAAACCTGGATGACGCTGTTTTTTGGACTTTGAGGCCTCTCGCGCCGCCCATTTGGGCAGTTCGCAGGGCCTTGAGGCCCGATTTGCGCCCCTACGGGCGCACCTGTCCCAGCAAGCGCCCCCGGGCCAGGTAGATGTTGGCCAGCGCCAGGGCCGTGAATGCGCGTGTGGCGTTCTTGCGAAGGCCGCGATAGCGCACCTTGCAAAAACCCCACAACCGTTTGACCACCCCGAACACATGTTCTACACGAGCGCGGATGCGTGACTTGTTGCGGTTCTTGGCCCGCTGTGTCTCATCGACCATCCCGCCCTTGCGGGTGCGCTGGTTGGTGAAGTCCTTGGCTTGGGGCGCCTTGCCCCGGATCAGTGCCTTCTGGCTGGCATAGGCCGAGTCGCCATACACGCGCTGTTCGTTGCCATGCAGCAGATTGGGCAGAGGGTGTTTGTCGTGCACGTTGGCCGCCGTCACCACGGCGCTGTGCGCCAGCCCGCTTTGGCTGTCCACGCCAATGTGCAGCTTCATGCCGAAATACCATTGCTGGCCTTTGCGTGTCTGGTGCATATCGGGGTCGCGCGCCTTGTCGGCGTTCTTGGTGGAGCTGGGCGCTGCGATTGAATAGTGGCATCCACGATGGTGCCGGTGTTGACCTTGAAGCCGCGCTCCTGCAGTTGCTGGCCTACCTGGGCAAACAGGGCTTCACCCAGTTTGTGCTCATTGAGCAGCTTGCGAAACTTCAGCAGCGTGGTGGCATCGGGCGCGCGCTCGCGGCCCAGGTCAATGCCCACAAAGCGGCGCAGGCTGGCACTGTCGTACAGGACCTCTTCGCACGCCAGATCGGCCAGGTTGAACCAGTGCTGCAGGAAGTGGATGCGCAGCATGCGCTCAAGGCCAATGGGTGGGCGGCCGTTGCCTGCCTTAGGGTAGTGCGGCTCTATCACCTGGCACAGAGCGGCCCACGGCACTATTGTCTCCATGGTCCGCAAGAACTCTTCGCGTCGGGTGGGTTTGCGCGAATGCTCGAATCCGCTGTCTTGATCTGCGGCCATTGCCAAGGTCTGCTGCTTCATCTGCGGATAACGTTTGCCCGTGGCGTATCACTCGTTCGGCGGCTGGAAGCGCAGCCTGTTCGGCGACCTGCACGCCTATGGGCCGGATGCGGTGCGCTTCTATACCAAGCGCAAGACCATCACGCAGCGCTGGCCGAGTGCTGGCGTGCGCGAGGGGGCGGTGTTCAGCTTTCCGAGCAGCCGCTGAATTCGAGCTGCCTCCTGGTCAGAGGCGCCATGCCTCTGCGCCCCAAGGGGCAGGGGCATTTTGATGGAGGCCCCAGCGCACTGCACTGCACTGGGGCTGTGCGCTCAGGGGGCCCTGAGCAATGCATTCACCGTGGCAATGCTCCCGTCCTTGTCGCCCCCAGCCAGGGCCTGCAGGCGCACCCAGGACACCAAGTACAAGTAGCGCGCACGGGCCAGGTCACGCAGGGCCAATTCCTTTTGCTGCTCCGCATTCAGAATGTCCACGAGGGTCCTGGAGCCGCCTTCAAACGAGCGGCGGCTTGACACCACGAGCTGTGTGGCCGACCGTGCGGCCTGTTGCAGCGCATGGATACGCAGGCGGCCTTCGCTGACCCCGCGAAACTCGGTGTGGATGCGCAGGCTTAGGTCTCTGCGCGCGGCTTCCAGCAACTCGCTGGCCTGCACCTGCTCCGCCACCGCCTGGCGCACGGTAGAGTTGACATAGCCGCCCGCAAACAGGGGCACATTCAGCTGCAGGCCAATCACCCGGTTGGTGTAGCTGGAGCTGGGGGTGGTCACGTTCTCGCTGCTACTGCGCGTCCATTGCGCGACGGCATCCAGCGTTGGGAGATGTCCGGCGCGTGCTTTTTCGATCTCCAGCCGTGCCACGTCCAGGCGTGCTTTCTGTTGCCGGATCTCGGGGCTGTTGTCCTCAGCGAGGGCCAGCCATTCCTGCACACTGTGCTGCTCGGGGGTCCAGGCCGAGAACTTGGCTTCGTCCAGCGGGCCGAGTTCATCCACCGGTTGATTAATCAGTACCTCCAGCTGGTGCCGCGCATAGTCCAGTTGCTGCCGGATCTCCAGTTCTTGAGCAACGGCCATGTCCAGGCGGGCCTGGGCCTCATCGATATCGGTGCGTGTGCCGCTCCCGCCCACCAGCAGCTTGCGTGCGGCGTCCAGCTGGGTGATGGTGGTGTTCTTCTGCGCCTGCGCCAAGGCCAACTGGTCTTGTGCCAGCAGCAACTGCAGATAAGCGTCGGTCACGCGCACTGCCAGGTTCTGTAGTTCCCGGTCCAGTTGCGCCCCCACTTCCACGCGCTGTTGATGAGCCTGCTCCACTCCCACAGACAGCGCTTTTCGATAGATGGGCTGCCGCAAGGTAAACGTGGCGTTGTGGCTGGCGTAATTCTCGTCAACCGTCGTTGAACGCCCCAAGGTGTTCCGTTGTGTACGGCTCAAATCATTGCGATTGCGTGCAGCGCTGAACGCAATATTGGGGTATCTCTGTGCCTTGGCCTGCTCGATACGCTCGTCACCCACTTCGGTGGCAGCGCGTGCGGCACGCACAGTGGAGTCTTGCTGGAGCGCCGTTTGGTAAGCCTGCATCAAATCCATGGCGCAGGCAGGTTGGGCCAACAAGGTCATCAATGACGCAATCACCCCACCGGTGCAGCGGGCCGAATAGCGGGATCGTGCCATGCCTACTCCTCCTTCAAAGAGCCAGCCATCCGCTTGAGCAGAGGCGCCAGAAGATAGGTCAGCATGGTTCTCTCGCCGGTCTTGATTACTACCTCGGCGGGCATACCAGGCTGCAAATGGCGCACTCCGAGCGTCTTCATGCCGGCAGGCGTCACCCTGACGCGCGCGAGGTAGTATGAAACGCCACTTTGCGCATCCGTCAGCAAGTCTGCAGAGACAGATGCAAGCTCTCCCTGCACCACCAATTGCGGCGAGTGCGAAAACGCCGTGAATCGCACATCGGCTTCAAGGCCTGGGCGAACCTTGTCGATGAGGTGGGGGGCAATACGGGCTTCCAGCACCAAAGGTTCGTCGGGGGGAACAATGCTCATGAGGTGCTGTCCAGCCTGAACCACGGCACCCACACTTTGCACAGCCAGACCCACCACCTGCCCCGCTGCGGGGGCCCGAATGTCCATGCGGTCCAGGTCCGCTTTCAGTGCCGGGTATTTCTCCGCGTCGGACAGCACGTCGCGAGTGACGTCTGCAAGCGTGGTTTCAACCTCTTTGCGGTATTCCTGTTGGCGTGCCAGCGCTTTTTGGCGCATCTCGCCAATGCCGCGCTGTGCACGCGACGTATTGCCCAGCAGTTCGGCAATGGACACATTGGATTCGGCCACCAGTCGCTCTAGTTCAAGCTGTCGATTGCGCGGCGAGTAGCCTTCCTTGACGAGCTCGCGTGTGTGGCGCAGCTCGTCTTCCAACAAGGCAACCTGTCCACGCCGACTTGTCAGCATGCCGGCGTAGGCCCGCATCAAAGCATTCTGGCCTTCAATGCCTTCTTCAATGCCCTGAAGATCGGCGCGCAATGCTGCACGGCGCGACAGCAGCAATTGCTCCTGGTTCTTCATCTGCTGGCTGATCAGCGGATCTTGCGCAGCCGCCTGCAGGTCCGGGTGAAAAGTAATCGAAGCAGCGCCTGATTGCTCTGCCAGCAACCGGCCTTGTACCGCGCGCAGACTCAGATACCGCTGGCGAACTGCCTCGTAGTTGGCGTTTGCCACCGCCTTATCCAGGGATATGAGCGGCTGGCCCATTTTCACAACGTCTCCCTCACGCACAAACACCTGTTTGACGATGCCCCCGCTGAGATGCTGCACCGCTTTGCGCTTGGTGTCGATCGCGACAACCCCCTGGCTTGGTACGCCTTCGTCCAATGGAGCAATGGCAGCCCACAGCAGAAATCCGCCCAGCCCCAATCCAAGCACCCACAAACCGATGCGTGCGGCGCGGCCCGTATCGGACGAAGCCATCGGTATTGATTGCGCTCGCGAGTGCGCAGAAAGCGAAGCGGACGTGTGCGAAGGTTCGGGGTTTGCCATGAAGATCAAATGCGAAAGGGGTCAGCAAAAAGAGGGGGAGTCCGTGGTGTCATGCCAGCATGGGCTGAGAGCGTGGCGATACGCCTGCCGCCTGTGACGGCGTGAGATTGCGCGCGGCCTGCATTTGTGCAAGCACCTGGTCACGCGGCCCCAGAAACTGCACTTGCCCCGCGCGCAACACCATCACTTGGTCAGCCAGGGTCAATATGCCTGGGCGATGGGTCACCATGACGACCGTTTTTCCACGCGCCTTGAGTTGGCGCACGGTTTCAAGCAGCGCTGCGTCCCCGCGTCGTCCAGATGCGCATTGGGTTCATCAAGCACCAGAAGGGCCGGATCTCCATAGAGCGCCCGAGCCAAGCCGATGCGCTGGCGCTGTCCGCCAGACAGCAGACGTCCCGCATCGCCGATGGGTGTGTCATAGCCCTTGGGAAACCTGAGGACCATCTCATGCAATCCGGCACATTGGGCTGCAGCGATCACCTTCTTGGAGTCCATGTCGGAAAACCGGGCAATATTTTCAGCGATGGTTCCACTGAAAAGGGCCGTGTCCTGGGGCAAGTAACCGATTTGAGGGCCCAGCGCGTCGGGGCCCCATGCCGCGATGGGCCATCCATCAAGCAGCAGCGCGCCATGGGACGCGGGCCATATACCCACCAGCACCCGCGCCAGCGTGGACTTGCCCGAGCCCGATGGTCCCAGCACCACCGTGAGTGTGCCCGGGACCGCACGCAGATCAATGTGCTGAAGAATCGGCACATCCCGCGCGGGCGCGGTGGCGTGCAAGTCCAGCAATTGAACCTCGCCTTGCAGGCGGGGCAGTGCATCGCCTGTCTTTGGCACGGACGGTTGCGCCGTCAAGAGTTGTTCCAGCCGCACAAATGCTTCACGTGCGCTCAGGAAACTGCGCCACGCGCTCACCAATTGATCAATGGGCGCCAGGGCACGGCTCATCAACACGTTCGCAGCAATCATCGCGCCCGCTGATAACTGACCATCAATAACCAGCAACGCGCCCACTGCCAGCGACAGCGACTGCTGCGCGTAGCGCACTGATTTGCTCCACGCTGTCACTCGGTGCGTCAGGCCCTGGGCTTTTGCATGCAGCTCGGTATAACTTGCATACAACTGGTGCCAGCGGTGGAACAGGTTCGGCAACATGCCCATGGCTTCGATGGCTTCCGCGTTACGCAGCTTGCCAAGCAAATATCCGTTCGCCTTCGTTTGGGCCTTTGCCAGCGCCTCAGAGGGTGCCAGCGTACGCCGATGCCCGAGCCAGGCCAATGCGGCTTGAATCAGGGCAAACACAATGGCCACGCCGCCTAACAAGGGGTGCAGCATGAACAGCACACCAATGTAGACAGGCGTCCATGGCAAGTCGAAAAACGCGAAGATGCTGGGCCCGGTCAAAAACTGGCGAACCTCCGTCAAATCGCTGAACGACTGCACCGGGGTTCCCCCGCCATGGCGCACACCACGTGCAAACCCTGCGGAGAAAACCCGTTCGGCCAACAAACGGTCCAGGCGCACACCCGTGCGCACAAGCAACCGCGAACGCGCCCATTCCGCGAACGCCATGACAGTCAGCAGGAAGAGCACCATGAGCGACACCGCAACCAGGGTCAGCTCACTTCGACTGACGAGCACGCGGTCATAGACCTGCAACATGTAAAGCGTCGGCGTCAACATGAGCACATTGGCGACCATGCTGAAAATCGCTATCACGATCCATTCGCGCCGCAAGCTGCGCAATGCAAGGGTGACTTCACTGCGGGAGAAAAAACCACTGATGGCCATCGGAGCGCCTTGTGTAAATGGTGAACGCGATCAGGAAGCCCGCGCTGGAGCCGCCGCCAAGGACTGTGCTGCGGCTGTCGCGCTGCGCAGCGTCGCCAGCACTTCATCACGTGGTCCAAAGGCCTGCTGCACGCCGCCTTGCAAGATGAGCAGCTTGTCTGCAACACCCAGCACGCTGGGCAGATGGGTCATCACAACAAACGTCGTTCCCCGGGACTTGAAGTCACGCAGGGTTTCGACCAAAGCCGCATTTCCCACCTCATCGAGGCTGGCATTCGGCTCATCCAACACCACAAAAACGGGCGCCGCGTAAAGGGCACGAGCCAGTGCAACACGCTGGCGCTGTCCCCCGGACAGCATCACACCGGCATCGCCTACCGGCGTGTTGTATCCCAGGGCCAGCGATGTAATCCACGAATGCAGGCCCACCGATTGGGCCGCCTCATGCATGGCCCGCTCGTCCACATCACCGAAACGGACGATGTTCTCTGCCAGAGTTCCCTCCATCAACTCGACGTCTTGGGGGACGTATCCCACGTGGGGGCCCAACTCTGCCTTGTTCCACACACTGACGTCCACCCCGTCCAGGCGAACAGAGCCTGCCAAAGGAGCCCAAAGGCCGACAAGCATGCGCGCCAGCGTGGTTTTGCCGGATGCGGAAGCGCCCAGAACGACGAGCACTTCGCCGGGCTGCAAGGAGAAGGAGACGCCCTTGACAAAAGGCGCTGCGCCCGCAGCGGGGCCCGCGACAAGGCCTTCTACCGCGAGGCGCCCTCGCGGCCTTGGCAGCGACATGGCCGCCCCTTGCGGGGGTACCTTGACGAGCAGGTGCCCAAGCCGCGCCCAAGCACCCCGTACTTGAACCACCGCGCGCCATTGAGACACCAGTTGCACCAGCGGCGCAACAACGCGTCCACCAAGAACCGACCCAACGATCAACATGCCGGGGCCGCCAAACAACTGGTCGCGCATCAACAACCAGGCGCCCAGGCCAAGGAGCGCGGAAGACAGCGTGGTTTGCAGCATCTTGCCCAGCGCCTGGAACACGCCCGCATGGTCTGATGCCTCAGATTGCAGCCCCAGACTCTCTTCGTGCAAGGCAAGCCAGCGGCGACGCATGTCTTGCTCCATGCCCATCGATGCGACGACATCGCTGTGGCGCAGCGTTCCATCGATATTCGCCCTTGCCCCCATGTCCGCCTTGTTGGCGTTCAAGAGCGCTGGACTGGTGCTCCGCTCGTTCAACCACGACAGCGCAAACTGCATTAGCGCGGCCGCTAACGACACCCAGCCGAGCACCGGATTGATCACAAACAGCAGGACCAAAAAAATGAACGCAATGGGAGTCTCCAGGGCAGCCCCCAACGCTGGTCCATGAAAAAAATCACGCACCACACGCAGATCCGCCAAGGGTTGCGCGCCCATCGTGGCCCCTTGCTTCAAATGGTCCGCGTGAATGGCGTCGAACAGTCGAAGCGCCAGGGCTCGGTCCAGCAACCCGCCCGCTTCACGCAAGGTTTCTGAACGCGCCCACTCCAGCATCTCCATCACACCAATGGCCATCAAGACCACCAGCGTCAGCATCGCCAACGTCATCGCGTTACGGCTGTTGACCACGCGGTCATACACCTCGAACATGTAAACCGTAGGCACCAGAACCAGCAGACCTGCAAATACGCTCAGCCACAAGGCCCGCCAGAGAAATGGCGTGAGTTTTGCCAAAGCCTGTTCAAGTTCAGAGGGCGCGGCGGATACGGACATGCGGAGTGATCTGAGGGTGCCGACTATAGACAGACAAGAGCCTGGTTTTGCATTTGCAAAGCCAGGCTCTTGGCAGGATGCTAAACGTTGTTACTTTGAGAAGAAGACCGCAGCGCCACGGGCCTCATCCGCGCTGGCCAACACCACCGTCAACCCGCTCTTGGACGCATTGAGCGTAGCAATTCCGCCAAACGCGGTCTTGGTCCCATCGGGGCAGCTTTCATTGAGCTGCACGCTGTAGGCCGCTGTGCTCGCGATGGCAGAAATGCCCCCGTATAGGAGCAACCGGAAGTGGCGCTCCCCGACAGCGCCCCCGTAGCGGCAACACTCCATTGAATGGTCTGGGCGTTGCCACCCAGGGTGGCGCGCCAGGTTCCTTCCGCATCCGCCTGGACAGCCGGTGCAGCGAGTGCATCGCTCAGGCTCAACGCAATGACCCCTGCATTGACGCCTGTGAACGAGATGCTCTTGGGCGTTGACGTGAGCGCTGCCGTGACTTGCCCAGTGACTGCCTGGCCCGTAGCGTTGCCCTGGCTCAACGCATAGGACTTGCCAGTGGTGCTGCCGTCGCTGCGCACCACCAGCTTGACAAGCCGACTGGCATCCTGGGCCAGTAGCCAGGCGTTGGCCGTGCCGGAAGCCTCAGGCACCACCACAGCCGTCACGGCTGGAGTGATGCCCGATGCCGTAACCCAGCGCCCCTTGAGCTGGGTGGTATCAATGGCTGTGGCGCTGTTATCACTGCCACCTCCTCCGCCGCCGCCGCATGCGGCCAGTACAGACGACAGCGCAATAAACAGCATTGTCGAAGACAGCTTCTTAAGGGAATGATGGTGCATTTGCATGGATATTTCTCTATTTAAGTAAGTTTTCAAATTACGTGGACATACCGTAGCAACAAGGTCCGATATGCGCCACTCAGAACCAGAAGGGGTTGGGTCCGATGTCAGGAGCCATTCCCACGATCGACAGCGGCATATGCCCCGGCGCCCCCGGGTCCGTGATGATCCCGTCCACCTTGCCGTCCCCATCAAACTGCCCTCCGTCCTCAATGTGGAAGTCCAGCCGCAGCCTCCCGCCTTCCATCACCATCTTGCCTCCGTAAGGCTCGCTGGCAATGTTCACCCAGGTGCCGCTGCTGTCTTGTTTCCAGTAGCCATTCGCCTCCAGGGCCGGGTCCACGTACAAGCTGAAGTTCTCGCCCGTCTTGCCCGCACCCAGCGCTATCGTGAAGGAGACCAGGCCAATGGGCATTTCCATGCCTTCGGGCAGGTGTGCCGGTGCGTCTTCCTGGCTCAGGCTGGTGATGTGCGAGTTGCTCGCGTCGCCTGTGACCTTGCCGTCGATGCTGCTGGCCACCAGCGTGGTGAAGGTGGGCGGCGCACTGCCAGGGTTGCTTGCTGCCGTGGGGCTGAGCACAAAGCCGACGGAGGCCACGGCCGATTGTTCGCTGTCCTTGACGCCGTCTCCGTTGCCGTCTCCGGGCACGGGGGTTGACCCTGCGGGCCCGGAAATCCCTGGGGCCTGGTCTTCCACCGTGCCGGGGATGCCGTCGTTGTCTGGCACGCCGGGGATGACGGGAGGCGTAGGCTCTTCCGGCTCGGGGGGGGCGGCAGCCACCACCAGGGTGAAGGTGTCGGTCACCGTGCCGCCGTTGCTGTCATCGGCAATCACCCCAATGCTCAGGGTGCCCGCGTTGCCATTGGCAGGCGTTCCGCTGAAGGTGCGGGTCGCTGCATCAAAGCTCAGCCAGGTCGGCAAGGCTGCACCGCCAGCCAGCTTCGCTGTGTAAGTGAGCGTGTCGCCCACATCCACGTCAGCAAAGGCGTTGGCTGCGACCGTGAAGGTGAACGGCGCATCTTCTGTTGCGCTGGCATCGGCGATGGCATTGGCCACCGTCGGTGCATCGTTGGTGTTGGCCACCACGATGCTGAAGTTGTCGGTCACCGTCGCTGTGCCATCGCTGGCGGTTACATCGATGCTGAGCGTTCCTACATCACCGTTGAGCGGTGTTCCGCTGAAGGTGCGGGTCGCCGCATTGAAAGTCAGCCAGGTTGGCAAGGCTGCACCACCAGCCAGTTGCGCGCTGTAGGTGAGCGAATCGTCCACATCCACGTCCGCAAAGGCGTCCGCAGCGAACTGGAAGCTGAACGGCGCATCTTCTGTGGCGCTGGCATCGGCGATGGCATTGGCCACCGTCGGTGCATCGTTGGTGTTGGCCACCACCAGGGTGAAGGTGTCGGTCACCGTAGCCGTGCCGTCGCTGGCCGTCACCTCAATGCTCAATGTGCCCACATCACCGTTGAGCGGCGTGCCGCTGAAGGTGCGGGTGACAGAGTCGAAGCTCAGCCAGGCTGGCAAGGCTGCGCCGCTAGCCAGCTTCGCTGTGTAGGTGAGCGAATCGCCCACATCCACGTCAGCAAAGGCGTTGGAGGCAAACGCGAAGCTGAAGGCGGTGTCTTCTGTCGCGCTCTGATCGGCTATCGACGTCGCCACCGTCGGTGCATCGTTGGTGTTGGCTACCACCAGGGTGAAGGTGTCGGTCACCGTCGCCGTGCCATCGCTGGCCGTCACCTCAACGCTCAATGTGCCTACATCACCGTTGAGCGTGGTTCCGCTGAAGGTGCGGGTGGCTGCGTCAAAGCTCAGCCAGGTTGGCAAGGCTGCGCCGCCAGCCAGCTGGGCGGTATAAGTGAGCGAATCACCCACATCCACGTCAGCAAAGGCGTTGGCCGCAAACTGGAAGGTGAACGGCGCATCTTCTGTGGCACTGCCATCCGGGATGGCATTGGCCACCGTCGGTGCGTCGTTGGTGTTGGCCACCACGATGCTGAAGGTGTCGGTTGCTATGGCGCCACTGCCATCGCTGGCGGTTACATCGATGCTGAGCGTTCCTACATCACCGTTGAGCGGCGTGCCGCTGAAGGTGCGAGTCGCCGCATCGAAGCTCAGCCAGGTTGGCAAGGCTGCGCCGCTAGCCAGCTGGGCCGTGTAAGTGAGCGTGTCGCCCGCATCCACATCAGCAAAGGCGTTGGCTGCGACCGTGAAGGTGAACGGCGCATCTTCTGTTGCGCTGGCATCGGCGATGGCATTGGCCACCGTCGGTGCATCGTTGGTGTTGGCCACCACGATGCTGAAGTTGTCGGTCACCGTCGCTGTGCCATCGCTGGCGGTTACATCGATGCTGAGCGTTCCTACATCACCGTTGAGCGGTGTTCCGCTGAAGGTGCGGGTCGCCGCATTGAAAGTCAGCCAGGTTGGCAAGGCTGCACCACCAGCCAGTTGCGCGCTGTAGGTGAGCGAATCGTCCACATCCACGTCCGCAAAGGCGTCCGCAGCGAACTGGAAGCTGAACGGCGCATCTTCTGTGGCGCTGGCATCGGCGATGGCATTGGCCACCGTCGGTGCATCGTTGGTGTTGGCCACCACCAGGGTGAAGGTGTCGGTCACCGTAGCCGTGCCGTCGCTGGCCGTCACCTCAATGCTCAATGTGCCCACATCACCGTTGAGCGGCGTGCCGCTGAAGGTGCGAGTAGCCGCATTGAAAGTCAGCCAGGTCGGCAAGGCTGCGCCGCCAGCCAGTTGCGCGCTGTAGGTGAGCGTGTCACCCACATCCACGTCCGCAAAGGCGTTGGCTGCGAACTGGAAGGTAAACGGAGCATCTTCTGTGGCGCTGGCATCCGGGATGGCATTGGCCACCGTCGGCGCATCGTTGGTGTTGGCTACCACCAGGGTGAAGGTGTCGGTCACCGTCGCTGTGCCATCGCTGGCGGTTACATCGATGCTCAATGTGCCCACATCACCATTGAGCGGTGTGCCGCTGAAGGTGCGGGTCGCTGCATCAAAGCTCAGCCAGGTCGGCAAGGCTGCACCGCCAGCCAGCTGGGCCGTGTAGGTGAGCGAATCGCCCACATCCACGTCCGCAAAGGCGTTGGCTGCGAACTGGAAGTTGAAGCCGGTGTCCTCTGTCACGTTTTGATTGGCTATCGGCGCCGCCACCGTCGGCGCGTCGTTGACGGAACTGACGGTGATATCGACGATATCCGAGTCCGTCAGCGTCCCATCGCTGGCCGTCAGGGTCAAGACGGCGCCACCGTGGTAGTTTGCCGCGGGGAGGTAGGTAAGTGTTGACAGCGCAGTGTTGATGTCAGCCAGGGTTCCAGTGAACACCAGGGTGCTGTCTGCCGTGCCGTCTCCCGTGTTGAATGTCAGCCCGGCGGTTCCCGCCAGCGTCAGCGTGCCATTGGTGACCGACAGGGTCGCATTCGGCTGGCCTCCACCAGCGTCCATGTCAGTGATCGCGAGCTGATTGCCATGGCCGGTACTGAACACCAGCGCGGTGTCCTCAGCACTCACTTGCGCCCCAGGCACGGTGTTGACGGGCGCGTCATTCACTGGTGCTACCGTGATGGCAACCGTCACGGGGTTGCCGTCCGCTGTGCCGTCGTTGGGTTTGTAGGTGAAGCTGTCGGTAGTGGTCTCGCTGCCGTCGTGGGTGTAGCTGAACGTGCCGTTGGCGTTCAGCGTCAAGGTGCCGTGGGCCGGGCCGGTGACCAGCAGTGCCGACAGCTCATCGTTTTCCGCATCGGTGTCATTGGCCAGCACGCTGCTGGCTCCACCGGTCAGCGTCGTGGCTGTGCCGCCCTCTGCAACGCTCACGCTGTCGGCCACGGCCATGGGCGCATCGTTGACCGCCGCCACCGTGACGGTTCGGGTGACTGCGCTGCTGCTGTCCGTGCCGTCGTTCACCACAAAGCTGATGGTGCGGGTGCTGGTGCTGGGGGTTTCCGAGCTGTTGGAGTACGTGATGGATTGCAGGGCTGCCTGCCATTGGGCCAGCGTGGCGGTGGCGCCGGCCGAGGACAGCGTCAGCACGCCCGTGCTGCTGTTGTAGCTGGCGCTGACGTTGCCCATGGTGGCAGGGTTGGAGGTGAACCCCAGCATGTCCTGGCCGCTCTGAAAGTTGCCGGTGATGGCCACAGTGGCGCTGGCCAGGGTGGCGTTGTCGGCGTCAGCAAGGGTGATGCCGCTGTCCACCGCCACCGGCGTGCTGGCAACATTGGCTCCCTCGACAAAGGCCCTGGTGCCGCCGCTGGTGGTGACCGCCGGGGGCGTGTTGGCGGTGACGATGGAGACGGTCAGCCCGACAGACGCGCTGCTCACGTTGCCCGCAGCATCGGTGGCCTTGGCCGTGAGAGTGTGCGCCCCCTGTGCCAATGTGCTGCTCGTGATGGTCCAGACACCACCTGTTGCGACGGCCGTGCCCAATACCGTAAAGCTATCGGTGTCGTACAGCGTGACGGTAGCGCCCGCCTCTGCGGTGCCGGTGAAAGTGGGCGTGGTGGCGCTGGTGATGTTGTCGGCATTGGAGGCGCCCGTATCGCTGGCGGTGGCCAGGTCGGGGACCGACGGGGCGGCAGGGGCCGTGGTGTCGATGGTGACGGTCAGCCCGACAGACGCGCTGCTCACGTTGCCCGCAGCATCGGTGGCCTTGGCCGTGAGAGTGTGCGCCCCCTGTGCCAATGTGCTGCTCGTGATGGACCAGACACCACCTGTTGCGACGGCGGTGCCCAGTACGGTCACCCCATTGGTGTCGTACAGCGTGACGGTAGCGCCCGCCTCTGCGGTGCCGGTGAAGGTGGGTGTAGTGACGTTCGTGATGCCGTCCACGTTGGATGCGCCCGAATCGCTGGCGAAGCGCAGGCCGGGAACCGACGGGGCGGCAGGGGCCGTGGTGTCGATGGTGATGGCCCTGTTGGCGCCCAGCGAGCCCGTTGCGCCGGGCGCCGCCAAGGTGAGGATGGCATCGTTGCCCAAGCTGTCGCTGATCGTTCCGCCATTGAGCGCCAGCGCCGTGGTGCTCACGTAATCGAGGTCTGCCGTGGTGTCGCCCGCCTGCACGGTGTAGGTGAAGGTCAGCGTGTTGGTGCCGCTGCCCGATGCGTAGGTAATGGACCGGTCCACGCTGCCGGTCTCCAGCGTGATAGTGGGGGTGCCGGTGACAGTCACCGCCTCATTGAAGTTGACCTGAATGGAAATGAAGCCCCCCGCCGTGTAGGTGCCATTGCCCGTGGTCGAGGTCACGCCGGTGACGCTGGGCGCAGTGTGGTCAAAGGTGTAGATTTGCCCAGACGTATAGCCCCCGGCAATGGCATTGCTTGCACCATCCGTGATACCCGTGCCGGAGGCATTCAAGTCCAGGCGCAGCGTGCCATCGCCCGTGATGCTGTTCACCGTCACGGTGTAGTTGCTGCCGCTGCCGGTGACGCTGGCGACGGCGCCATTCGCCGAACCAGAGGCCGTGAGCCCGAAGTCTGAAGCGCCCACGCCGGTCACCGCCTCCGAGAAGGCGACGGTGTAGTCCACGCTGGTGGCGTTGGTCGTGGCAGTCCCGACTCGGGTGATCGAGGAAACTGACGGGGCGATGACATCGCTGTCGTCATCCTGGATCGTGCCCGTGGCCGATGCAGTGCCCAAGGTGGCATTGCTAGGGCCGGAGAGGGTGACCGTGAAGGCCTCGTCTGACTCGGCCGTGGTGTCACCCGCCACCGCGACCGTGAAGGTCTTGGTCGTCTCACCGGGGGCAAAGGTGAGTGTGCCGCTGCTGGCGGTGTAGTCGCTGCCAGCGGTGGCTGTGCCGTTGGAGGTGGCGTAGCCGACCGACACGGCTTGGGCCGACGCGGCAGACAGGGTGACGGTGAAAGTCTGGTTGCTGCTGCCGCTGATGCCCTCGACCTGGCTGACGTTGGCAACAGACAGGCTGGGGGTTGGGTCGTCGTCAATGATCGTCACCGTTTGCTGCTGGGCGCCGCTCTCGGTGGCGCCGCCACCGCCAGAAACGCCCGTGATCTCGATGATGGCGGTTTCATCGGCTTCGTCCAGCGCGTCTTGCACCGCCGTGAGGGTGGCCGTGCCGGTGGTCTGGCCTGCGGTGATGGTGATGGTGGTGGACGACAGCGTGAAGTCGTCCGTCAGCGTGGCGGTGCTGCCGCTCTGGCGCCCGATGGTGACCGTGGTGTCTGCCGCCGCCGCCGCGCTGAGGGTGGCGGTGACGGTGGCGGTGCCTGCGGCTTCGGCAACGCTTGCGCTATCGATTGATAGGGTAACGGTGGGCGCGGCAGACCAGGTGGAGGTGCTGGCAGCCGTGCCCCCAAGATTAGCGCTCCCGGCAGCAGCAGCCCCACCGTTACCCGCCTTCCCCCCTGCACCCTCATTGGATGTGAAGGTGGTGCTGGCTGCGTTGTAATTGAGCGTGCCCAGGTTGTAGATGGCACCGGTGCCAAGCCCCCCAGCACCTGCGGTGCCACCCAAACTGCCTTGCCCGCCGCCACCGCCGCCGGCCCCCTTGTTGGCTGAAAAAGTGGTGTCCGCGATGTTGAGCGTGGCACCGGATGCGTTGTAAATACCGCCAGCGGCCAAACCGCCGGCACCGCCACTTCCGCTATCGAAGTACCCCGTGCCACCGCCGCCACCGCCGGCACCCGTCACCGAAGCGCCATTGCCGCCTGGTTTGGCTGACGCATAAGTGAGGCCACCCGCACCGCCTCCAGTCAAGGTGCCGCCATTGCCCCCGACCCGCTTGAACTCGTAGCTACCGCCCGTTGCCCCGGTAGGGTTGCCGCCCCCGATTCCGCCGCCGCCGCCGCCGCCGCCGTTGCCAGCGCCCCCACTGGCTCCACTCTGGGAAGTACCGGAACCCCATTGCCGCCGCCGGTACCTGCATAACCACTGCCCCCACCGCCGCCAAATCCCCCGCCACCACCCGAGCCCCCACCGCCGGTGGCCACATTGCCCGTCAGGTTGCTGTGGGTGATGGTCAGGGTGCCTGCGTTGTAAATGCCAGCACCTAGGGCAGATCCACCGGCCCCGCCGTTCGTTTGGGTGCCAGCGCCGCCGTTGCCGGACAGCAAGCCTTTAGTGATCGTCAGCCCGTCCAGGGTGACGGAAGTCCCCGAGGAAATGTTGAGCACCTGCCCTTTGTACTGCCCATCCAGCGTCACATCGGCGGTGCCGTCGTTGTCCCAGTCCCCGTCGATGGTCAGGTTCTTGTTCAGGATCAGCAGCGAGTCGCCCCCCGCTTTTGTGCTGAGGCTGATGGTCATATCGGCACTGAAGGTCACCGTGTCACCGCTCTGCGCCCAATTGAGCGCCTCGCGCAGCGACAGGCCACCACCATCCGCGGCGTCTGTGGCCTGGTCGGCGCCAAAGCTGGCATCGACCCCAGTGTCAGCACCGGTGGTCACCGTCAAGGTGGCCAGACTGTGCTGATACGGCGCCACTGCCTGTGCCAACAGCGGTGCAGCCTGTTCGATGCTCCCCGTCGAAATCTCCAGCTCCCAGTCGCCCCCCGCCCCCGTGCGGTCGTCGCTGGCGGCCACGTCTGCGCCGGTGAGCGCGGCCAGGGTGCTGACAAACTGCGTGCCCTCGCTGCCCTGGGCGGTGTTGCAGGCGTAGATCAGCAGGTCGCCGTCGGCCGTCAGGCCCCGGCCCAGCGCGGCCAGCTGGGCTTGCACCTCGGGCCGCTGCAGCGCGGCGTTGTCCAGAAAGCTGCTGCCCAGCCACAGCTGCCCGGCGCTGCCGTGGGCGATGACCTGCACCGTGCCCACGTCACCGCGCTCACCCAGCGCGGCGGCAATTTGCGCCAGGCCGTCTTGCCCGGCTTGCAGAAACACCACTTCGGTGCCGGGTTTAAGGCCCTGCAGCAAGGTGGCGGTGTCTTGCACCCGGCTGTCGATAAAGACGATGTCACGGGCGGGGCTGTCGGCGGCGGTGGTGGTCATGGCGTGCCTTGGGGGTGTTTTTAGGCTCTATCGCTTATGCAGCAAGCGCTAGTAGCTATCAATTTTGATGATTCTTGGCGGTGATGACGTTGGCGCGGCTGTGGGCGCCGTCTTGCCAGAACGACAGCTTGCTGTATTGCTCGAACAAATCGGGCGGCAGGATGGTCTGGCGCGGCTGCAGGCCCACCTGCGGGCGCACCTGGTGCAGGCCGTGCAGGCCCAGGGCTTCGTCAAACTCGGGGGCGTCGTATTGCACGTTTCCGAAGTCGTGCGCGTATTCGGGCTCGCCGAGGAACTGGTAGATCAGTGGCAGCACCTTGTGCGGCGCCTGCGCCAGCAGTTCGTAGTCCACCAGCAGCAGTGAGCTGGCATGTTCGCCATAGAAGGCCTCTTTGAGCGCTGTCCAGGGGTAGCCGACCATGCGGTTGCGCTGGGCGAGCGTATCTACACGGCTGTAGACGGTGTTGCGCTCGGTGTCGTCGCTGAACAGGCGGGTGATCTCAAAGGGGTTGGCGCGGTAGCGGCGCTCGATGCTGTCCATCACCCACGCGACGTTGCGCACGCAGGCAATGAGTTTGGCGGCGGGGAAGAGGTCCATGAGGGCTGGCATCTGGGCGCTCCACATGCGGTTGGTGTCAAAGATGACGTCCTTGCTGCCTGCATGGTCGGCGTAGTAGCTGTCAAACAAGCCGCGCGACAGCCTGCGCCGTTGCTCGGTGGTGACCACGGGGCCAAACTCGCTGCCCGCGCCCAGCTGGTTGAGCATGCCCTTGAACAAGCCGCCCACCGGGCTGGTCATGCCGGCGTGAAAGCGCGGGTTTTGCAGTAGCAGGGCCGACAACAGGGTGGAGCCCGAGCGGGGCAGGCCGGTGATGAAGTGGTAGCGGGGAGTGGCCAAGTGGGTCATGAGCGTGGGGTGGGGGTTGCGTCTGCCTGCCTAGGCCTGGAGCAGTTGCTGCACGGCAACGTGTATGTCGGTTTGGCTGGTGTCAATGCGCAATGCGGGGGACACAGGGGCTTCGTAGGCTGCCTGTATACCGGTCATCTGTGTCAGCTGGTTGGCTCGCGCCCGTGCATACAGGCCTTTGGGGTCGCGTTTTTCACACACGTCCAGCGGGGTGCTGATGTGGATCTCTTTGCAGCGGCCCACGCCTATGGCCGCATACGCCGCCTCGCGCGCCTGGGCTGCCGGGGAGACCATGGCAACGACCGCATGGATGGCGTTGGCATTGAGCAGCTGGGCCAGGTGTGCGGCACGGCGCACGTTCTCAGCACGGCTGGCTTTGTCAAACCCGAGGTCTTTGCACAGGCCTGTGCGCAGTTCATCGCCATCAATCACGCAGGCGGGTTCTCCACGGTCACGCAAGGCTGCCGCCAAGGCCTGCGCCAAGGTGGTTTTGCCAGCGCCTGGCAGGCCGGTAAGCCACCAGGTGGTGGCCGTTTTGTGTGTCATGGAAATGTGTCGCCTGCCAGGCCTTGCCCCCCTCCCGGCAGGGCAGGATCAGTGGGGGCCCGAAAGGCGAGGTGAGGGGGTGTTAGCCCTGTAACAATTTGGAGACTGTGGTTTTAACCAATGTCAACGCTCTTGTCACCATTTGTTTTTTCGACAGGGCTGCCACCCAGTGTCGAGAATTGAAAGCCATGCACCGGAAAAATGGCGCGCTGCCCCAGAAGAGTGCATTTCTATGCTCTGCCATGCGTTTGACTGACCATGGAAGGCATGGAGTTAAGAACTCCACTTTTCAGGGGCAACCTCAGTCGAGCCCTGGGCCTATCTGCGAGAGGTGCTGGCACGCATCCACAGCCATCCGGCGTCCCGCATCGACGAGCTGCTGCCACACCGCTGGCGGGCGAGTTGATCGACTGAATCGGGCGACACATAGCCGCAGGCCGGCAGCGGCGGGCGCAGATCGTTCCAACTTCCAACGCAGATGTCAACGTGGGTTCGCTGGACGCTCACGTCTTCATTTCGGTCCGCTGTGCTTTCAGGAAAGGCCCGTCGATGTACTGTGCCATCCTCTCCAAATCTCTCTCGCCCACACCCTGACGCTGGAAGAACTCTTTCCATCCATTGACCACGCCGACAATCCGCCGCACAGCCTCGGCCGCTGCGTCTTTCTTAAGACCAAAGGCCTGGACTTCCGACAAGGCATTCTCAAGCGAAGACTCTGCCTGGCTCTTTCCGACTCGTAGCTGCTGCTGGCCCAACCCCTGAACCGATGGCACCACATCGTAGGCAGGCGTCAGATCATAGAAGCCGTCACCAGACCGCACGAAGGCATGGTTCTTCTCATGGTCATCCGTGTTGTCGATCAGGATGTTGAAGACCATGCGCCTGAACAATTCATGCTGATGCTCACGAATGGCCCCGGCACGCGCGATCCGACGCAGGCTCTGCGCCAGCTCTGGGTAACCCATCGTCAACCCCGCCGCACGCAACACGGTGTTGGCAGAGATCACATGCGAACGCTTGCCGTCATCGCGGTCAAAGCGCCTGACCGCAACCGCATGCCCACGGGCCAACGGCAACGCACGCGTTTCGGCAACCTGGATGCCACATTGCGCGGCCAGACGCAGGGTGGCGTGCTCGACAAGCTCCATGTCGAAGTCCTCCCCTTCGGAAAACTTCACCACCCACTGAGAACCGTCCATTTCGATCAGAGACTTGGGACGCGCCCCTCCAAAGGAAGGACCGGGCCTGACCAGGCGAGCCAACGCTTCGTCCAATTTCTCGCCCGCGAGGACAGCAGCAATGGCGCGCTCCATTTCGGGAAGACTGGCCAATTTTGCGATTGCACCACCGCTACTTGGCTGGTAGCTGCTGGAAGATCTTGACACGCCCAACGCCCCAAAGCGGTCATCGCCAGCGAAGTAGAGGTATTCCAGCACGGACAGGCGAGCGGGCTTGTAGAGGTTGCGAATGACTCGCTCGCCCCAGCGGTCCGGACGCGCATCATCGACGGCACCAACTGCCATGTCCCGCTCCTTGGGCAAGAAGACACCCCGGGCCAGAGGAAGATCGCCACTGAGCGCAAAGCCGTGCTGGAGCCACTCTGGCGCGTATTCCAGGCCCACTTTGCGATTGCCATCGGCCAGAAATATTCGCCCGATCAAGTTCGGGGAAGGTTGCTGCTCCAAGCCGCGCCCAAGCCACCACAGGCTCATGGCGTCTTGCGGTTGGTAAGCATCAGCCATTACGTCGTCTCCCCTTGTCCTGAATCACCAGCACCTCCTGCGCCAGGGCCTGTACATCTTTCTCAGGAGCGGCCAGAGTCCGCAAAGCGTCATCCTGGCCCATGAGCCACAAGGCCGTGGCGTACACACCCATGCCGACACGCGGATCGCCTCTTTCCATCGCAGCCAATGTGGGCACAGAGACATTCATGCGCAGAGCCCAGGAGCGCAGGGATTCTTTGCGTCGCTTGCGGCCGACGCGCAGGTGCGTTCCCAGTACTTCCAAGGAGGCCTGGACGGAACCGGGCAGGCTTGCTACAGATTCAGCGGCCTTAGGCATTGCTTGAGATTACACAAAATATCATATTTGTGCAATCTTGTTTTTATAATTTTCCGACGGCACGCGATGGCCGCATGCTTTTAAAAACTGGATTCTGTACGGCCAATCTTCAAATGAAGGTGTTAAGGATGGCTGCCTCGATCTCCTCGGGGAGATTGCTCCACAGGGCGATGTGCGTGTCGCCCGACTCTGTAGGTGGTGACAGTTCAATCTCGATGCGCCGCCAGGGCTGTTCCTGACCCGTGTGGTTCTTGAGTTTGATGCTTTGCTCACGCACGCGCCCTGTCTCGATGTCGGTGCATTGGCCCCATGGGCCACGCTCAGCCAGACGGGGATGGCGCGCATGCTCGCGCACGATGAAGCAGGCCTGGCGCTCGCTCAGGCCGCGCAGCAGCGCTTCGGTACAAAAGTGCCGGTCTGCAATCCATGCCTGCTGCGCCAGGGCGGACTCGATCAGCGTGGCCGCTGCCACCATCGCGCAGCTGTACCGCAAGCGCTGGCGTATCGAGGGTATGTTCGGGCGGCTTGAATCGGTGCTGCACAGTGAAGTGCGCACGCTGGGCCACCCCAGAGCGGCGCTGCTGGGCTTTGCGGTGGCCGTGCTGGCTTACAACGTGCTGGCGTTGCTCAAGGCGGTGACCGAGCGGGTGCATTCCCCCACAAAGGCTATGTCGATGGTTCTACCGCACGATCACATGTCTCTACTGACCGGGTACTCAGGGCTGCGGCTCAAAGACGTTGAAAGGCATGGGCCTCACACCCTGCCATCGCAGTGCGGCGGCACCACCGGCGAAGACCCACCGGGCTTTCGCGAAGGCCCGGGCGGCCCGCTGCACCTGGCGTACCTGCGCGCCCCCGATGGCAACAAGCTGTGCGCGCTGCACCGCCCCGCCAGGTGGGCCTGCTGCACCCGTGCTGGCAACGCCGCGTTGCATCCTGGCCGCTGTCACGCCTGCAAAATAATGCAATATTCATAGCTGCTTGCGCAGGTGGCATAAGCGCTGGAGCCCTAAAACACTCGAAATTTTCTCCTACTCAGGTCGCAACCGCACCTGCGCCATACTTGCCCGCCACCGTTCCTCACGCGCGCTGTTGCCGTGGACGATGTTGCCAGCCTGAGGAGGGCGCGTGAAATCTGCAAGCGATACCTGGTTCGACGAGGCCTACTACCAGCGCTACTACTTTGACAAGAAAACCAGCGTGATCGACCCCGAGCACGCCGAGCGGCTGGGCGCGTTTGTGTGCAGCTACCTGCAATACCTGCGCGTGCCGGTGCGCCGGGTGCTGGATGTGGGCTGCGGCATTGGCCTGTGGCGTGCGGCGGTGGCGCGGCACTTTCCCGATGCCAGCTACCACGGCGTGGAGTTCAGCGACTACCTGTGCGGGCGTTTTGGCTGGGAGCGCGGTTCGGTGGTGGACTACCAGGCCCATGACCCGGCCGAGCCGTTTGACCTGGTGATCTGCCAGGGCGTGCTGCCTTACCTGGACCCGTCCGACCTGAAGCGGGCCCTGCGCAACCTGGGCCGCCTGAGCCGGGGCGCGCTGTATGTCGAAGCCGTCACGCGCGAGGACTATGAGCGCGACATCCTCGACGAAGACCTGACCGACCCGCGCCTGTTTCGCCACCGGGCCGAGCTGTACCGGCGCGGCCTGCAAGAGGGCTTTACCGAGCTGGGCGGCGGCCTGTGGCTGAGCCGCCAGTCCGAGGTGCCTTTGTTTGAACTCGAATGCGCGGGGGGCCGATGACGATGACGATGACGATGACGATGACGATGACGATGACCATGGCTGCAGCGCCCGTGGTGCCCCATGCCGTCGCGCGCCAACGCGCCGAGCGCCTGGCGCGCAGCTCCAAGCCCTTTCTGGCGCGCGGCGGCCCGCGCGGCGAGCGCTGCGCCGGCTGCCGCCTGCTGCCCAGCCACTGCCTGTGCGCGCTGCGCCCGGCCGTGCCCACGCGCGCGGGCATGTGTTTGCTGATGGGCGATGTGGAGGCGCTCAAGCCCAGCAACACCGGCTGGCTGATCGCCGATGTGGTGGCCGACACCTTCGCCTTTGGCTGGGCGCGCACTGCGGTGCACCCGGATTTGCTGGCCCTGCTGGCCGACCCGCAGTGGCAGCCGGTGGTGGTGTTTCCGGGTGACGGCGTAGCGCCCGAGCGGCTGCTCCATGCCATGCCCCGCAACGCGGAAACCGCGCCCCCGCACAGCGCCACGGCAAAGCGCCCGCTGTTCGTGCTGCTCGATGGCACCTGGCCCGAGGCGCGCCGCATGTTTCGCAAAAGCCCCTATCTGGACCGCCTGCCCGTGCTCATCCTGCAGCCGGGGCAGCGCTCGCGCTACCGCCTGCGCCATGCGCTGCACGACGACCACCTGTGCACCGCCGAGGTGGCAGCCCTGTGCCTGGAACTGGCGGGCGAAACCCGCGCCGCGCAAACGCTGGAGGCCTACCTCGACGTGTTCACCCACCACTATCTGCAGGCCAAGAACCAGCTGCCGGTGGATGTGGACGACGCACTGCACCAGCGCCTGCGCGATGTGAGCACGCAGGCGTAAGCCGCTCCCGCGCGACATCGCCATCCGGTGTGACCGCAGGGGATTGCGCCCCGGGCGCAAAATGCACCGATGAAAGCACCCCCCCGCCTGCAGTCCCTCATCGAGGAAGGCCTGATCGACACCGTGGTCCGCCAGCTCATGAGCGGCAAGGAAGCCATGGTTTTTGTGGTGCGCTGTGGCGATGAAACCCGCTGCGCCAAGATCTACAAAGAAGCCACCCACCGCAGCTTCCGCCAGGCGGTGGATTACACCGAGAACCGCAAGGTCAAGAACTCGCGCTCGGCCCGCGCCATGGCCAAGGGCAGCAAGTTTGGCCGGCAAGAACAAGAGGCCGCCTGGCAAAGCGCCGAGGTCGATGCGCTCTACCGCCTGGCCGCTGCCGGCGTGCGCGTGCCGCAGCCGTTCAACTTTCACGACGGCGTGCTGCTGATGGAGCTGGTGACCGATGCGCACGGCGACGCGGCACCGCGCCTGAACGACGTGCGTTTTACGCCCGAAGACGCGCGCACCCACCACGCCACGCTGGTGGCCGAGGTGGTGCGCATGCTGTGCGCGGGCGTGGTGCACGGCGACTTGTCGGAGTTCAACATCCTGCTGGCGCACCTGCCAGGCGCAGAAGGTGAGGCCGGCACCGATGGCCCCGTCATCATCGACCTGCCCCAGGCCGTGGACGCTGCCGGCAACAACCACGCCCCGCGCATGCTGCTGCGCGACGTGGCCAACCTGCGCGACTTTTTCGGCCAGTTCGCGCCCGAGCTGCGCAGCACCCAATACGGCCCCGAGATCTGGAGCCTGTACCAGAGCGGGCTGCTCAGCAACGAGACCCCGCTCACCGGCATCTATGCGCCCGCGCACACCGATGTGGACATGCAGGCCGTGCTGCGCGAAATCGACGACGCGCGCGATGAAGACGCGGCGCGCAGGCTGCGCATGGCCACAGCGGTTTGATCGCAGGGGGGCGTGCCCGCAGCACGCTTCGCTCTGGCGATGGAGCCGTTGCCTTACAGTAGCCGCCCCGCAGCATGCAAACCAACACACCAGCCCACGATGGCTGCCCCGATATGACCAAAGACCTGGCGCGACAGAACGAACTCAAACCCATGGCGCTGTGCGAGCCCTGCCAGGGCATCCAGCGCAACTGGCGCAAGGCCCCCGGCCACGCCGAACTGGTGCAGCGCGGCAACCGCAAGGAAGACCGCGACCACGGCCCCGTCACCATCACCCGCTATGTGTGCGACCGCTGCGGCACGGCCTGGGAGTATGAGAACGACAAGACCAACCTGCACGCCGGCTGGTCGGTGGTGGGGCGTTAAATTACTATTGAATTAATAGCTGCCTGCGCTTGATGGATAAGCGCTAGCGGCCAATATGGCTCGCATTCTCGGCGGCAATGGCCCGAAAGCCTGCCGACACCCGCGCGTCCGCCGCCGCGGCCTGCCAGAACTGCCGCGCCAGGGCCTGCGCCTCGGCCCATTCGCCCAGCGTGGCGGCGCTGGGTTGCAGCGGGCGGCTGGCAAAGTCGCGCGGCACCAGCTCGCCGCCCACGGGCGCATACAGCATGGGCAACATGTCGTAGGTGGGCGACAGCGCCCAGTCGTCGCCCTGCAGCACCAGCGAGATGTTGCCGTAATGCCGGTCGGTGTTGGCGATGAGCTGGCCGTAGGCCTCCAGCAGGCGCAGGGTGCGGGCGTCGGCCGGCGTGAGCAGGTGGCGCGCCGCCATGCGGTTGGCGGTGGCGGCCCAGTTGTCGATCTCGCCCACGTATTCGGCGTTGTAAACCTGCAGCGACACCATGCCGATGCGCCCGCCCAAGCTGCGGGGATCGTCGCCCTGCAGCGGCGTGCGGTCAAAGCGCTCCGACTCCAGAAACACCCGCCCCGCGCCCCTGAACAGCTGCGTGGGCGCGGCTGGCAAGCCCGCCTGCGCCAGCGTGTGCAGCGCCAGGTGCTCGCACACCAGCAGGTCGCGCATGCGCTGGTCGGTGGGGGCGTCGCCAGCGGGCGAGAACTTCACGATGGCGTGGCGCCCGGCGGTGATGGTGCAGAACTTGGGCTGCTCGCCCCCGGCCGACGAGCCCGGGTGCGTGCCGCGCATGGCCTGCTCGGCCAGCTGCGGGTAGTCAGCGGCCGAGGCCACGCGCGATGCGCGCGCGGGCAGGGTGTGAAAGCGCTGGAACGCGGCCTCGCCCATGATGAGGTTGCCCGGCAGGTCGTCGCCATACAGCGTCATGGCGCGCAGCACGTCGTCGTCGCTCCAGTGGCGCGGGTCGTGGCCCAGCTGCAGCTCGGGGTGGGCCTGGGCAAAGGTGCGGCCCATGAAGCCCTGGGGGCGCATGTCGTCCAAAAACCAGGGCAGGCCGTCGTGCCGCGCGCTCACGCCATCGGCTTCGTCCACCCAGAACGCGCCGCCCACCAAAGGCACCAGGCGCGCAAACGGCGCGGGCCGGCCCTGCGCGTCGATGCGCATCACCCGCACCTCGTTGCCCACGCCGGGCACGGTGCGCGGCAGCACATAGCGCTGCGAGCGCGCTGCGCCCACCTTCTGCACCTGGCCCGCCTGGATCAGCGGTGCCAGCGCACGCGACACCGTGGGCTGGCTCACGCCCAGCAGCTCCTGCAACTCAGCGCTGGTCAGCACGCCGCCCTGCCGGCGCAGGGCGTGCAGGGCTTTGGGGGTGAGTTCGTGGAGACCGGCCATGAATGATTATATGAATAGATAAATTTCGGAAAATTACCAATTAAATCAATTGTCTAAGTGCATTGTTGAATAGATAAAAAAGAGGTGGTTTGAGGAAAGAATGGGGCCATGGCGCCGATGGCCTGGCACCTTTTCCCCGCATCCGTGTCCCACCTCTCCGACCAGGAGAAACCCATGCTGCATCGCCGACGATTTTTGAGCACCGCCACCGGGGGGCTGCTTGCCCTGGGTGCGGCGGCGCTGCTGCTGGGGCGTGGCGCGCTGGCCCAGCCCAGCTACACCGTGCCGCTGGCGCAATTGCAGGAAATGGTGGCGCAGAAGTTTCCGCGCAGCGTGCCGGTGCGGGGCTTGCTCGACCTGACCCTGCAGGCGCCGCGCCTGCGCCTGCTGCCCGAGGTGAACCGCCTGGGCGCCGCCATGGCGGTGGACGCCGCCGGCCCCGCGCTGCGGCGCAGCCACACAGGCAGTTTCGATGTGGAGTTTGCGCTGCGCTACGAGGCCAGCGACCGCACGCTGCGGGCGCACCAGCTCACGCTGGTGCGGCTGGAGTTCCCTACCCTCCGGCCGTCCGTCACGGAAATCCTCAACGCCTACGCACCCGTGCTGGCCGAGCAATCCCTGCGCGAAGTCACGCTGCACCAGCTGCGCCCGCAGGACACGGCCGTGTTCGATGGCCTGGGCCTGCAGCCGGGGCCCATCACGGTCACAGCCCAGGGGCTGACTGTGGCGTTTGTGGGCAAGCAGCCCTGACGGGCGCAGAAGAACGTCTTCATGGGCGCCTGGATGGATTCGACGACAAGCTATTAAATAGATAGCTACCAGCGCTTGATGGGCGTGGGCTATGACACTATTTGACCAAAACAGAGGCGCCCACCGTCCTGCTGCGCGCACCGCACTGTCCTATCCGAAGCACTTTCGTTGGGGCACCATGGGCCCCATGTTCGACAGACATACCGCCGCTTGTGGCGGCGTCAACCCAAGGAGCCTCTGATGTCGTCCTCTCCCGTCGCCTCTTCATCTGCTGCCACCCAGCCCATCGTGCAAACCCAGCCGCTGGGCCCGCTGTGGCCCACGATGGACCCGTTCTTGTTCTGTGCCCACCATGACGATGCCTATCCCGCAGGCAATGGTGCGTTCGCGCCCGCCGTGTCGCTGGAAGACCGCCAGATCGGCAGCGACTTCAGCCGCAAGGACGGCTGGAGCATGTACCACGGCGACACGGTGCCCGGCTTTCCGGGCCACCCGCACCGTGGCTTTGAAACCGTGACGCTGGTGCGCAAGGGCCTGATCGACCATTCCGACTCGCTGGGCGCGGCCGCGCGCTTTGGCGGCGGCGACGTGCAGTGGCTCACCGCCGGCAAGGGCGTTGTGCACTCTGAAATGTTCCCGCTGCTCAACGCCACCGAGCCCAATCCGCTGGAGCTGTTCCAGATCTGGCTGAACCTGCCCGCGCGCAACAAGATGGTGGCGCCGCACTTCACCATGCTGTGGAACGAGCGCATTCCGCGCCTGGTGCACCACGACGAGGCAGGCCGCGCCACCACCGTGACCGTGGTGGCCGGTGCCCTGCCCGGCGCACCCGCCCCGCTGGCGCCGCCGCCCGAATCCTGGGCCTCGCAGCCCGAGGGCGATGTGGCCATCTGGACGCTGCACCTGGCACCCGGCGCGCAGTGGACGCTGCCGGCCGCGCAGGGCCAGGGCACGCGCCGCATGCTGTATTTCTTTGCGGGCGACAGCCTGCGCGTGGGGCCGCAGGAGGTGGGCCAGCATGCCGCGCTGGAGGTGGTGGCGGGCCAGGACTGGCGGCTCACCAACACCGGCGCCACGCCCGTCGAATGCCTGCTGCTGCAAGGCCAGCCGATTGGCGAGCCCGTGGCGCAATATGGCCCCTTCGTGATGAACACGCAGGCCGAGATCATGCAGGCCATGAACGACTACCGCCGCACCCAGTTCGGCGGCTGGCCCTGGCCCGAGCAGGACCCGGTGCACGGCACCGAGGCGCGGCGGTTTGCGCGCTACCCCGGCCAGGCCGAGGACGATCGGCCCGGCGCGGCTGCCGCGCCAACCGCATCGGCCTGACCTGGTACCGGGCGCATGCTGCGCGCCTCGTGGACAATCCGAGGTTTTGATCCGCGCGGCGGTGTCTATGGATCCGGCCCTTTGATGTATCCCATACCGTTCAGGCTGAGCTTGTCGAAGCCCTTCGACAAGCTCAGGGCGAACGGTTAAACCTTCATCGGGCCATATCCATAGTTGCCTTCTGCACCGCCCCGCGCAGCCCCCTTGAAATCGCAACGCCATGAACATCACCCAAGACGCCGCCGTCACCATCACCTACCAGGTCACCACGCCCCAGGGCAAGCCGCTCGATGCGGGCAGCCTGGCCTATCTGCATGGCGGCTATGACAACATCTTCCCCAAGGTCGAAGCGGCCCTCGATGGCCAGACCGTGGGCTTTGGCACCACGCTCGACCTGGCCGTGGAAGACGCCTTTGGCGCCCGCGACGAAAGCCTGGTGCGCACCATTCCCAAGGCCGAGTTTCCCCCGGGCGTGAAGGTGGGCGGCCAGCTGCAGGGCCTGGGCGCCGACGGCCAGCCGCAGGTGTTCAACGTGGTCAAGATCAAGGGCCCTGAAGTGCACCTGGATGGCAACCATCCGCTGGCAGGCCAGGCTTTGAAGTTCAGCTGCAAGGTAACCGGCGTGCGCGCCGCGACGGCGGAAGAGATCGCGCACCGCCATGTGCACGGGGCGCACGGCCACCAGCATTGACGCCGGCGCGCCCTGCGCCAGCGCGGCCGGCCGATGTCGGCCGTGTCAAGGGTGCCGACGCAGTGCCCGGCGCAGCAGGCGTGCGGCGCGGTCGCGCATGCCCAGCGGGCCAGGGCCGGGCGCGGCTGGGCGTGCCTGGGCGGCGCTGCAGGCCGCCAGAAAGTCGTTGAGGATGGCGGTGTCGTCCAGGGTGTCCGAGCCGACCCGGTGAAACTCGGGGTGCCACTGCGTGGCGGCGATGTAGCCGCGCCCTGGCGCCGCTTGCAGGCGGATCGCTTCGGGCACGCCATCGGGTTCGCTGAGGGCTTCCACAACAAAATCTGGCGCCACCCGCTTGATGCCCTGGTGGTGGATGCTGTTGACGCGTGCGCGCGGCTTGTCGGGGTACAGCTGCGCCAGATGCGTGCCGGGCACGATGTGGAGGTCGTGGAAATGCTGGTCGTACGTGGTGGCATCGCGGTGCTGCAGCGCGCCCGGGTGCTGGGTCTGCAAGTCCTGGTAAAGCGCTCCGCCAAATGCCACGTTGATCAGCTGCAGGCCACGGCAGACCCCAAAAATGGGTTTGCCGGCCTGGGCAAACGCCTTCACGACGGCCAGATCGTAGAGGTCGCGCACGCGGTCACCCACCCACTCTTCGCGCAGAGGCTCCTCGCCGTAGCTGCCCGGCCAGACGTCGGCACCGCCGTGCATGACGATGCCGTCGAGCCACTCGGCATAGTGGTCCAGCGTGACGTCGCCGCGTGCCGTCGCCCCGGTGGGACAGGGCACCATGACCACCATCGCACCCGCCGACATGATCCAGTGGGCGATGGACTGCTCAACGTACTGCAGGGTTTTGCCCGTGAACAGCGGGCGGGCGGGGTCGGCGTGCTGAAAGCAGGCCGACAGGCCAATCTTGAGGCGGGGGGAAGCGGGCATAAAAAAGCTCCGATGGGGCACTGGCACAGCGTACTGCAAGGCGGCGCGGGGAGATCGCGCCATGGTCTTTGTAGCACCGCGCCCCGGCAACAGCTGTAGGAAAGTGCCGTGCATGCCACGGCCCGTTGCCTCGCCTGTTTCCTGCCGACCCGTGTGCCATTGACCAACATCAAGCCCCCAAAAGCGCTTGCGTGCATGATGAAGGCATCCATGACAGCCATGGCGTTGCTGCCGCACCGTTTCATTTTTACAAGGAGTGCCCTATGCAAGTACAAGTACACACCGACGACCATATCCATGGCGGCGAGTCGCTGGCGCAATGGATTCAGGAAGAGGCCGGCACCCGGCTGGCGCGGTTTCGCGAGCACATCACGCGCCTGGAGGTGTTTCTGACCGATGTGGATGCCGGCAAGTCGGGCGCGGACGACAAGCGCTGCCGCATCGAGGCCCGCGTGGCCAATCGCCAGCCGGTGACCGTGACAGCCGAGGCCGACAAGATGGCCGCTGCGTTCATCAGCGCCGTGGACAAGCTGACGCGCGCGCTGGATGCGGACCTGGGACGGGTGAAGGACAAGCACGGGCGCGACACCATCCGGGATGCGCAAGAGTAAACAGCGCTGCATGGCGCGCTGAACCCGGTCGCCCTGGATCGGGCAGAAAAAAACGCGCCGAGGGCGCGTTTTTTGTGGGCGCCAGCAGCGCTTACTTGGCGGCCACCACGCGCACCATTTCCAGGCACTTGTTCGAGTAGCCCCATTCGTTGTCGTACCAGCTCACGACCTTGACGAACGTGCCGTCCAGCGCGATGCCGGCGTCGGCGTCAAAGATCGAGGTGCGTGTGTCGCCACGGAAATCGGTGGCCACCACCTTGTCTTCGGTGTAGCCCAGCACGCCCTTCAAGGCGCCTTCGGACTGGGCCTTCATCTCGGCCTTGATTTCTTCGTAGGTGGCGGCTTTTTCCAGCTCCACCGTCAGGTCCACCACCGACACATCGCTGGTGGGCACGCGGAACGACATGCCGGTCAGCTTCTTGTTGAGCTCTGGAATCACCACGCCCACGGCCTTGGCGGCGCCGGTGCTCGACGGGATGATGTTTTCCAGAATGCCGCGGCCGCCGCGCCAGTCCTTGTTGCTCGGGCCGTCCACGGTCTTTTGCGTGGCGGTGGCGGCGTGCACCGTGGTCATCAGGCCGCGCTTGATGCCCCACTTGTCGTTGAGCACCTTGGCCACGGGGGCCAGGCAGTTGGTGGTGCACGAGGCGTTGGAAATGATGGCCTGGCCCGCGTAGGTGGCGTGGTTCACGCCGAACACGAACATGGGCGTGTCGTCCTTGGAGGGGGCCGACAGGATGACCTTCTTGGCGCCGGCGTCCAGGTGCTTTTGCGCAGTGGCCTTGTCCAGGAACAGGCCGGTGGATTCGATGACGACATCAGCGCCGACTTCGTTCCACTTCAGGTTGGCGGGGTCGCGCTCTTGCGTCAGGCGGATCTTCTTGCCGTTGACGATCAGGGTGTTGCCTTCGACCGACACGGTGCCCTGGAAGCGGCCGTGCACCGAGTCGTACTGCAGCATGTAGGCCAGGTAGTCGGGCTCCAGCAGGTCGTTGATGGCAACGACTTCGATGTCGCTGAAGTTCTGGATGGCCGAGCGCAGCACATTGCGGCCGATGCGGCCGAAGCCGTTGATGCCAATCTTGATCGTCATAGTCTCTCCAAAGTTGATTGTCAAAAGTCCAAAACTCAAAGGGGCTCCGCATTACTGCGGGGCCCCTTGTCAAATCACTTGCGCTTGAGCGCGGCCAACACGGTGGCGGCCACGTTCTCTTCGGTGAAACCGAAGTGTTTGAACAGCACCGGCGCGGGCGCCGATTCGCCGTAGGTGTCGATACCCACCACGGCGGCGCAGCCGTATTTCCACCAGCCGTCGGTCACGCCCATTTCCACGGCAATGCGGGGCAGGCCGGCGGGCAGCACGGCCTTCTTGTACTTGGTGTCTTCGCGGTCGAAGGTGGTGGTGCTGGGCATGGAGACCACGCGCACGGCCACCTTCTTGTCGGCCAGCAGGCGCTGGGCCTTCAGGGCCAGCTGCACTTCGGAGCCGGTGGCGATGATCACGGCCACGGGTTTCTTTTTCAGGCCCACGTCCGATGGCTCGCTCAGCACATAGGCGCCGCGCGAGATGTCGCCCAGGTCGCGCTTGGGTGCGTAGGGCAAGTTTTGGCGCGACAGGGCCAGCACGGTGGGTTTGTCGCGGTTGGACAGTGCCACGCTCCAGGCCACGGCGGTTTCGTCCGTGTCGGCAGGGCGCCAGACGTCGAGGTTGGGAATCAGGCGCAGGCTGGCAACGTGCTCGATGGACTGGTGGGTGGGGCCGTCTTCACCGAGGCCGATGGAGTCGTGCGTGAACACATGGATCACGCGCTGCTTCATCAGCGCGGCCATGCGGATGGCGTTGCGGCTGTAGTCGCTGAAGGTCAGGAAGGTGCCGCCGTAGGGGATGAAGCCGCCATGCAGCGCCACGCCGTTCATGATGGCGGCCATGCCGAACTCGCGCACGCCGTAATTGATGTGGCGGCCGATCTGGCCGGCCTCGGTGCGCACCACGGCGCCTGCGGCATCAAAGCGCAGCGCGGGCGTGCTCTTGGTGTTGGTCAGGTTCGAGCCGGTCAGGTCAGCGCTGCCGCCCAGCAGCTCGGGCAGCGCGGCGGTGAAGGCTTCCAGCGCCAGCTGGCTGGCCTTGCGGCTGGCCACGGTTTCGGCCTTGGTGTGGGCGGCGACCACGGTGTCCACGGCCACCTGGGCGAAGTCCTTGGGCAGGTCACCGCGCATGCGGCGGGTCAGCTCAAAGGCCAGTTCGGGGTAGGCAGCCTCGTAGGCGGCAAAGCGCAGGGTCCATTTGGTTTCAAAGGCTTCACCGGCGGCCTTGGCATCCCAGTCGGCATAGACCGATTCGGGAATCACGAAGGGCTCGTGCGACCAGCCCAGCACGGCGCGGGTCAGATTGATTTCTTCAGAACCCAGGGGCTCGCCGTGGGCCTTGGCGGTGTTGGCGCGGTTCGGGCTGCCCTTGCCGATGGCGGTCTTGCAGACAATCAGCGTGGGCTTGTCGGTGCTGGTCTTGGCGGCGGCAATCGCTGCGGACAGTGCGTCCACATCGTGCCCATCGACCGCGTCGATCACGTTCCAGCCGCAGGCGGCAAAGCGCTGGGGGGTGTTGTCGATGAACCAGGGTGCGACCTGGCCGTCGATGCTGATGCCGTTGTCGTCGTACAGCGCGATCAGCTTGTTGAGCTTCCAGGCGCCCGCCAGGCCCACCGCCTCGTGGCTGATGCCTTCCATCAGGCAGCCATCGCCCAGGAATGCATAGGTGTGGTGGTCCACCACGGCATGGCCCTCGCGGTTGAACTCGGCGGCCAGCAGTTTTTCGGCCAGCGCAAAGCCCACGGCGTTGGTGATGCCCTGGCCCAGCGGGCCGGTGGTGGTTTCCACGCCGGGCGTGTGGCCGACTTCGGGGTGGCCTGCGGTCTTGCTGCCGAGCTGGCGGAAATTCTTGAGTTCCTGCAGCGGCAGGTCGTAGCCCGTCAGGTGCAGCAGTGCATACAGCAGCATCGAGGCGTGGCCATTGCTCAGCACGAAACGGTCGCGGTCAAACCACTGGGGGTTGGACGGGTTGTGCTTGAGGTGGCGGCCCCACAGCGCCACGGCCATATCGGCCATGCCCATGGGGGCGCCGGGGTGGCCGGAATTGGCTTGTTGAACTGCGTCCATGGCCAACGCGCGAATTGCGTTGGCCATCTGGTGGGATTGCTGGGTGTTGGCCATGGGGTGGGCGGCTCCGGGTGGGAGGTTCAGGGAAACCCGGCATTTTACCGGTGCGGCCCGCAGGGGGCCTGGCGGACCCCCGCGCACGCCGCCGGGCGGGTGGCTATGCACTACAGTGCTGGCCATGCAAGGACTGCATCTCACTGCCGATCTGCGTGGCTGCCGCTGCGCCCCCCAGCGCCTGCTGGATGCCGCCGCATTGGCCCTGGCCTGCACGCATGCCGTGCGCGCTGCGGGGCTGCAGGCGGTGGACCAGTTGTTCCACCGCTTTCCGGCCACGGCGCAAGGCCCGGGCGGTGTCACGGCCACGGTGTTGCTGGCCGAATCGCACCTGTGCGTGCACACCTGGCCCGAGCAAAACGCCGTCACGCTGGATGTGTATGTGTGCAACTTTGGCGCCGACCATTCGGTCAAGGCCCAGACGCTGATGGATGCGCTGCTGGCCCTGTTCGAGCCCACCGAAGTGCAACGCCACGCCCTGCAGCGCGGCGCCGTGGGCCAGGCCAGCGGGGCCGCGCGATGACGCAGCCGGCTTTTTTGCAAGTGCCCGCGCTGGTGCTGGCGGCAGGCCGTGGCGAGCGCATGCGGCCCCTTACCGACACCACCCCGAAGCCCCTTCTGCAGGTGCAGGGCCGGCCTTTGCTGCAATGGCATTTGCAGGCGCTGGCCGATGCCGGTGTGTCGCGCGTGGTGGTCAATACCGCCTGGCTGGGGGAGCAGATTCCCGCGTATTTTTCGAGTCAAAATGGCCTGAAGTGCTTATGGGATAAGCGCGAGCAGCTATCTATTTCATACTCGCACGAAGGCGTGGATTTTGGTGGCGCGCTGGAAACGGCGGGCGGCATTGCGCGCGCGCTGCCGCAGCTGGGGCCTGTTTTCTGGCTGGCCGCGGGCGATGTGTTTGCACCCGACTTCGTGTTCGACAGCGCCGCCGTGCAGGCATTTGCGGCCAGCGACCATCTGGCCCACCTGTGGCTGGTGCCCAACCCGGCGCACAACCCGCGCGGCGACTTCGGTGTGTCGCCGCAAGGCATGGCGCTGAACCTGCCGGCCGACGACCCCGCGCCGCGCTACACCTACAGCACCATGGCCCTGCTGCGCGCCGAGCTGTTCGAGCCGCCCTGGTGCGACATTGCGCCGGGCAACCCGCAAGGCGTCAAAGCCCCTCTGGCCCCGCTGCTGCGGCGTGCGATGGACAATGGCCGGGTCAGCGCTGCGCTCTACACCGGTCGCTGGACCGACGTGGGCACGCCGCAAAGGCTGGCCGAACTGAACACCACTGCCCCGCACCTGCCATGAACATCACCGTGCCCGTTTCCGTCTACGCCCAGCGCCGTGCTCGTCTGGCCGCCCAGCTCGGCGAAGGCGGCATCGCCATCGTCCCCACAGCGCCCGAGCGCCAGCGCAACCGGGACAGCGATTTCCTTTTTCGCCACGACAGCTACTTCTATTACCTGACCGGCTTTACCGAGCCGGGCGCCTGCCTGGTCATCACCCATGACGGCCGCAGCACGCTGTTTTGCCAGCCCAAAGACATGGAACGCGAGATCTGGGACGGCTACCGGCTCGGCCCGGCGGCGGCCCCCGCCGCGCTGGGCGTGGATGCCGCCCATGCCAGCGGCGAGCTGGATGCGCAGCTGCCCCGCCTGCTGGAAAACCGGGCCTGCGTCTGGTATCCGTTTGCCACCCACAGCGGCCTGGCCGCCCGAGTGGAGGGCTGGCTGAATGCCGTGCGCGCCCGCGTGCGCTACGGTGCGCTGTGCCCTGCGGAGCAAAACGACCTGTGCACGCTGCTCGATGAAATGCGCCTGGTCAAGGATGCGCACGAGCAGGCCATCATGCGCCGCGCCAGCCAGATCAGCGCGGGTGCCCATGTCCGCGCCATGCAGCGCTCGGCCCGCATGCTGCGGGCCGGCGAAGAGGTGCGCGAATACCACCTCGATGCCGAGCTCCTGCACGAATTTCGCCAGCATGGCTCGCAATACCCCGCCTACGGCTCCATCGTGGCGGCAGGCGCCAATGCCTGCGTGCTGCACTACCGCGCTGACACGGCACCCGTACGCGATGGCGAGCTGGTGCTGATCGATGCCGGATGCGAGCTTGACGGCTATGCCAGCGACATCACGCGCACCTTCCCGGCCAATGGCCGTTTCACCGGGCCGCAGCGTGCGCTGTACGACCTGGTGCTGGCCAGCCAGGACGCCGCCGTGGCCGCCACGCGCGCGGGCGCCCGCTTCACCGATCCGCACGACGCCACCGTGGCCGTGTTGGCGCAGGGCATGCTGGATCTGGGCCTGCTCGATAAGAACAAGGTGGGCTCGGTGCAGGATGTGATCGACAAACGCGCGTATTTCCAGTTCTACATGCACCGCACCGGCCACTGGCTGGGCATGGACGTGCACGACTGCGGCAGCTATGTGGAGCCCGATGAGCTGGGCCAGGTGAGCCAGCGCAAGGACCCGCTCTCGGGCGAGCTCATCACCAACCGCCCCAGCCGCGTGCTGCGCCCGGGCATGGTGCTCACCATCGAGCCGGGGCTCTATGTGCGGCCTGCTGCTGGCGTGCCCGAGGCGTTCCACAACATGGGCATCCGCATCGAGGACGATGCCATCGTCACCGAGTCCGGCTGCGAGCTGATCACACGCGGCGTGCCGGTGAAGGCCGACGAAATCGAAGCCCTGATGCGCGCCTGAATCGGGCGCACCGCGCGAGCGTGGCGAGGCGTTCTGGTTTCGCGGGTGTAACCGCTTCCGTGTAAAAATGGAAACTTAATTACATGTTCAGTGAAAGAGACGCATCCATGTCCACCCGTCGCGCCACCAAGATTGTTGCCACCCTGGGCCCCGCATCGAGCGACCCGGCATTGCTGGAGGCCATGATCCGCGCAGGGGTCAATGTGGTGCGGCTGAACTTCAGCCACGGCAAGGCGCAGGACCACATCGACCGCGCCACGGCAGTGCGCGCCGCCGCGCAGCGGGCCGGGCGCGAGGTGGCGATCATGGCCGATCTGCAGGGGCCGAAGATCCGCGTGGGCAAATTTGCCGAAGGCAAGGTGCAACTGCAGCAGGGTGCGCCGTTCGTGCTCGATGCCTCGCGCACCGAGCCGGGCGATCTGGCCGGCGTGGGGCTGGATTACAAGGAGCTGCCGCGCGATGTGAAGCCGGGCGATGTGCTGCTGCTCAACGACGGGCTGATCGTGCTCACGGTGGACGCGGTGCGCGGCGAGGCCGTACACACCACGGTGAAGATCGGCGGCGAGCTGTCCAACAACAAGGGCATCAACAAGCAGGGCGGCGGCCTCACGGCGCCGGCCCTCACGGCCAAGGACATGGACGACATCCGCACGGCCATGGGTTTCCAGGCCGACTATGTGGCCGTGAGCTTTCCCAAGAACGCCACCGACATGGAAATGGCGCGCCAGCTGTGCAACGTGGCGGCGGCGGAATACCGCCACAAGCCGGGGCTGATTGCCAAAATCGAGCGTGCCGAGGCCATTCCGCACCTGGAAGCCATCCTGCGCGTCAGCGACGGCATCATGGTGGCGCGGGGCGACCTGGCAGTGGAAGTGGGCAACGCGGCTGTGCCGGCCTTGCAGAAAAAGATGATCCGCATGGCGCGGGAGCTCGACAAGGTGGTCATCACCGCCACGCAGATGATGGAAAGCATGATCACCAACCCCGTGCCCACCCGGGCCGAGGTGAGCGACGTGGCCAACGCAGTGCTGGACGGCACCGATGCGGTAATGCTCAGCGCCGAGACGGCGGCGGGCAAATACCCCCTGGAAACCGTCGAAGAAATGGCCAAGATCTGCGCCGCCGCCGAGGCGGCCGAGGACCACCAGCTGGACGCCGACTTTACCGGCCGCACCTTTGGCCGGATCGATCAGTCCATTGCCATGGGTGCGCTGTTCACGGCCCACCACCTGGAAGCCAAGGCCATCGTGGCCATGACCGACAGCGGCTCCACCGCCCTGTGGATGAGCCGCCACCGCAGCCATATCCCGATTTACGCCCTCACGCCCAAGGTCGCCACGCAGCGCAAGATGGCCATGTACCGCAATGTGCGGCCCTTGCTGATGGACACCAGCGCCGACCGCGACACGGCGCTGGCGCAGGCCGAAGGCCATCTCAAGAGCCGCGGCATCGTGCAGCGCGGCGATGTGTATGCCATCACCTGCGGCGAACCCATGGGTGCGCCCGGCGGCACCAACATGCTGAAAATCTGCCGCGCCAGTTGACGCCGTTGACTGCGCTCGCTGCGTGACAGACGGCCAGGTCACGTCGTCGCATGGGGCGATGATTCGGGCGGCAACGGGCAGTCGGCAAACGCAAAGCGCTGGCGCAGCAAGCCCGCCGCCAGGTCGCACAGCCCGCCGCCAGGTCGCACAGCCAGCCGGTGGTCCAGCACAGCCAGCCCGTCCACAGGGTGTGGCTCATGAAATGGGCGCCGCGCACCTGCTGGGCCCCGCCCAGAACCAGGCCAGCGGTCAGCGATGCCGCCAGCCACAGGCGCGCAGCGCGCGGCTGGCGCCGCCGCAGGGCAAAGTAGCCGCCGAGAAAGGAAAACCCCGTCGAGGCATGGCCCGCCGGAAAGCAGTGCCCACCCCCGCCATCGACGATGCCCAGCGCCCAGTGCGATGCATAGCGGGCCACGCCGCCGAACTCGGCCAGGTCCCAGGGGCAGCTGGTGGCGCTCAGGCTTTTGAAGCTGCTCACCACGCCCAATGCCACCAGGGCGCTGATGGCCAGTTGCAGCCGCTCCCCCAGGTCGATGCGCCGCAGCAAGCCGACGGGCCACCACACGCCCAAGGTCAGCAGCAGCAAAAAAATCCAGGCCGTGCGGCGGGCGCCCTCGTGCAGCACCTGAACAAGAAACCACTGATCGCGCATCGGGAACCCGGTGCCCGTGCCAAAGGCATGGGCCAGCGCCCGGTCTTGCCCCAGGGCGTCCCAGGCCAGCAGGCACACCAGGGTGCCCATGGTCCAGGCCAGGGGGGGGTGCAGGGAACGGGGAGACAAGGCAGGGGAAAGAATCGAATGCGGCATGGTGGGCACCATAGGCGCCGGCGCTTAACGGGGTCTTAACCTTTTCAGCGCAGCCCCGCCACAGCGACAATGGGACCATGCGAATCCTTGTGGTGGAAGATGATGCGGGCATTGCCGACGGGCTGCGCACCAATCTGCAGCAACGCGGTTATGCCGTGGATGTGTGCGATGGCGTTGCCTCGGCCTGGAGCGCCTTGCGCGCCGAGCGCTTTGATGCCGTGCTGCTGGACCTGGGGCTGGCCGACGGTGAAGGCAGCGAATTGCTGCAGCGGCTGCGCACCAGCCCGGCCGCTGCGGGCCTGGCGGCGGGCGCGCCGACACTGCCCGACCCCGCAACCCCGGTGCTCATCGTGACGGCCCGTGATCTGGTCAGCCAGCGCATTGCCGGCCTGGACCAGGGTGCCGACGACTATCTGGTCAAGCCCTTTGATGTTGATGAACTCGACGCCCGTTTGCGTGCGCTGCTGCGCCGTGCGGCGGGCCGGGCCTCGCCCACCATCCGCTACGGGGATATCGAAGTGGACCCGGCTGCACGCACGGTGATGCAGGATGGCAAACCGGTCGAGATGTCGCCGCGCGAGTTTTCGGTGCTGCTGGTGCTGCTGCAGGCCCGAGGCCGCGTGCTGTCACGCCAGCAGATCGAAGAGCGCTTGTACAGCTGGCAATCGGCCATCGAGAGCAACGCGGTGGAAGTGCACATCCACCATCTTCGCCGCAAGCTGGGCAGCGGGTGCATCCAGACCATGCGGGGCGTGGGCTACTTCATGCCGCAGGAGGCCTTGTGATGCCGGCGCCGGGAGCGGGTCGCCATTCCCTGACCCGGCATCTGCTGCTGTGGTCTCTGGGCGCTCTGGTGTTGGTGTGGGGCAGCTTTGTGTTCATGGGATACCGCGCCGGTGTGCACGAAGCGGATGAGCTGACCGATGGACATCTGGCCAGTGTGGCGGCGCTGCTCATCAACCTGCGCGCTTCCGAGTCCGTGGAGACGTCCGTTACCACGCAGCGCGCGCCGACGCCGTGGCTCAAATCGCATGACTACCAGCAGTCCATCAGCGTCGTGCAGTGGGATGCCGCCGGGCGTGTGCTGGCGCAAAGCGGCAGCGCGCCCTTGCCCCCCTTTGGTGTTGCGGAGGGGTTTGCCGACTTGCGCCTGGGGCCGCAGGCCGTGGCCTGGCGTAGTTTTTCGCAATGGGATGGTTCCAAGACCCGCAAGGTCATGGTGCTGCTGGAGTTGCGCGAGCGTGACGAACTGGCACAGGACATCGCCGAGCAGATGGTCGAGCCCGGCTTGTGGCTGCTGCCCGTGGTGGCGCTGGCCCTGGGCCTGGCCTTGCGGCGCGGCTTGCGGCCCTTGTATGCCCTGTCTGCGGACGTGGCCGCGCTGGACCCCGCGAGCACGCAGCGTCTCGCGTCACGCCACGCATGGAGTGAATTCGAATCGGTGGTGGCCTCTATCAACACCTTGCTGGACCGGCAGCAGGACGCACTGGTGCGCGAGCGGCGTCTGGCCAATGAAGTGGCCCACGAGTTGCGCACACCGCTGTCTTCCATTGCGTTGCAGGCCAGTGCGCTGGGAGGGGGGCTCGCCCCGCAGGCGCAGGCGCAGGCAGTGGCACAGATCGGGCAGGACGCCCTGCGTGCAGGGCATGTGCTGAACCAGTTGCTGGCGTTGGCACGGGCCAGCCGCGCGCAGTTGCACGAAGCCAAGGCGCCGGTGGACCTGGCTGCCACGGCGCGCGCGGTATGCGCCGACTATGCGCAGGCCGCATGGAAGCGGGGGGGCGAGATTGCCCTGGTGGCGCCCGACACGCTGGAACTGATGGGGCATGCGGTGCTGCTGGACCTGGCGGTGCGCAATCTGGTCGAAAACGCCCTCAAGCACACCCCGCCTGGTACCCGGATTTCCGTGCAGATCGGGCAGTCCGACACCGGGGCGGCCTGGTTGCAGGTGTGTGACGACGGCAAGCGCGTCCAGGCGGATGGGGACCACGCGAGGGTGGCGCGCCCGGTGGACAGCCTGCACCTGGGGCATGAAATCGTGCTGCGCGTGGCGCAAATGCACGGGGGCGCCTTTGGCGCAGCAGCCGCGCCAGCGCCATTCACCACCTGCTACCGTCTGGATTTTCCGCCACCTGCCGCCGTAGCAGCCGGGTAAAATCCAGGTTACCAAGCGGTTACCACCGCAGCGGCTGCCTGTCAGCTCCCCATCAACCCTGAACGGACTTCACGACCATGCCCCTCGTCTCGATGCGCGAACTGCTCGACCATGCTGCCACCAATGGCTATGGCATTCCTGCCTTCAACGTCAACAATCTGGAGCAGGTGCAGGCCGTGATGGCCGCTGCCGACGAGGTGGGCGCCCCGGTGATCCTCCAGGCCAGCGCCGGTGCGCGCAAATACGCGGGCGAGGCCTTCATCAAGCACCTGATCCAGGCGGCGGCCGAGATGTATCCCCATATTCCGCTGGTGATGCACCAGGACCACGGCACCTCGCCCAAGGTGTGCCAGGGCGCCATTGATCTGGGCTTCGGCTCGGTGATGATGGACGGCTCGCTGATGGAAGACGGCAAGACGCCGTCATCTTTCGACTACAACGTGGAAGTCACCCGCAAGGTGGTGGACATGGCGCACAAGGTGGGCGTCACCGTGGAAGGCGAACTGGGCTGCCTGGGCAACCTGGAAACTGGGGAAGCCGGTGAGGAAGACGGCATTGGCGCCGAGGGCAAGCTGGACCACAGCCAGATGCTGACCGACCCCGAAGAAGCCGCCACCTTCGTCAAGGCCACGCAACTCGACGCGCTGGCCATTGCGATTGGCACCAGCCATGGCGCCTACAAGTTCAGCCGCAAGCCCACGGGCGATATCCTGGCCATCAGCCGTGTCAAGGAAATCCACCTGCGCATTCCCAACACCCACCTCGTCATGCACGGCTCCTCGTCGGTGCCCGCCGAGCTGCTGGCCATCATCAACCAGTACGGCGGCAAGATGAAGGAAACCTACGGCGTGCCTGTCGAAGAGATCCAGGAAGCCATCAAGCATGGTGTGCGCAAGATCAACATCGACACCGACATCCGTTTGGCCATGACCGGCGCGGTGCGCAAGTTCCTGGCCGAGAACCCCGAAAAGTTCGATGCCCGCGAATGGCTCAAGCCCGCGCGGGAAGCCGCCAAGGCCATTTGTAAACAGCGCTACATCGAGTTTGGCTGTGAAGGCCAGGGCGCCAAGATCAAGGGCCACAGCTTGCAGGTCGTGGCTGCTCAATACGCCTCGGGGGCGCTGGCACAACGGGTGAATTGATCTGCGCTGCAGGGCCGCAGTCTGTGGCCCCGGAAGCAAGCCGGTGAACTGTGTGTCACCGGCTTTTTTTTGGCTTGTGGCGGGAAAGTACAGGTGCACCGTCATCGCATGGTGTGAATGCATAGGCATTCAATTTTCTTCATGTAAGCTCGCGGTCAGATTGCCCGGGTGGGCGCCGTGCGAAATGCCTGATACCAAGTCGCCTTCAAAAATTACCCGCTTGATCATTTCGCTGCTTCTGTTTTCTGCGCCCCTTTCCAGTCACTCGCGCACGCCAGCCCCTTGTCTGACGGCCTGGCATAACGGTTACGAAACTTGAGGAGAACTCTGATGCAGACAAGCCCCATCCCGCAGCCACAGCGCATTGGCGTGCCCAGGGAAACCTTCCCCGGCGAAAAGCGCGTGGCCACCGTGCCCGATGTGGTGGAGAAGCTGATCAAGCTGGGCTTCACCGTCACGGTGGAGTCCGGCGCCGGGGATGCCGCCAATTTCAGTGACGACGCCTTCCGCGCCGCGGGCGCCCAGATCGTCGGCGACGCCGCCGCACTATGGGCTGCATCAGACATCGTCTTCAAGGTGCGCCCGCCCAGCAGCGACGAAGTGGCGCTGATGCGCGAGGGCACGACGCTCATCGATTTCATCTGGCCCGCCCAGAACCCCGAGCTGATGCAGCAGCTGGCGGCCCGCAAGGCCACGGTACTGGCCATCGACTGCCTGCCGCGCACGCTGAGCCGTGCCCAGAAGATGGACGCGCTCACGTCCACCGCAGGCGTCAGCGGCTACCGTGCCGTCATTGAGGCGGCCAACGCCTTTGGTCGCTTCTTCAATGGCCAGATCACGGCAGCGGGCAAGGTACCGCCTGCCAAGGTGTTCATTGCAGGCGCTGGCGTGGCGGGCTTGGCCGCCATTGGTACCGCGGCCAATCTGGGCGCCATCGTGCGTGCCAACGACACGCGCGCCGAGGTGGCCGACCAGGTCAAGTCACTGGGCGGCGAGTTCGTCAAGGTGGACTACGAAGAAGAAGGCTCGGGTGGCGGCGGCTACGCCAAGGTCATGAGTGAAGGCTTCCAGACCGCGCAGCGCAAGATGTACGCAGAGCAGGCCAAGGATGCCGACATCATCATCACCACCGCGCTGATCCCCGGCAAACCTGCGCCCAAACTCATCACGGCCGAGATGGTGCAGAGCATGAAGCCCGGAAGCGTGATCGTGGACATGGCCGCCGAGCAGGGCGGCAACTGCGAGCTGACCGTGCCCGGCCAGGCCGTGGTGCGCCATAGTGTGACCATCGTCGGCTACACCGACCTGGCTTCGCGCCTGGCCAAGCAGTCGTCCACGCTGTACGCCACCAACCTGCTGCGCCTGACCGAAGAGCTGTGCAAGGCCAAGGACGGCGTGGCCATGGTCAACATGGAAGACGACGCGATCCGGGGTCTCACCGTGATCAAGGAGGGCGCTATCACCTGGCCCGCGCCGCCGCTCAAGCAGGCCCCTGCGCCCGCACCCAAGGCTGCGGCAGCCCCCGCGACCGTGAAGAAATCCAGCCACGGTCCGGGCGCCCCCATGTCCGCCAAGACATTGACCATTGTTTTTGCCGTGCTGGCCGTGGTGTTCTGGGCCATCGGTGCCTATGCGCCCGTGGCCTTCCTGGGGCACTTCACCGTGTTTGTGCTGGCCTGCTTCATCGGCTACATGGTGGTGTGGAACGTCACACCTGCGCTGCACACGCCGCTGATGAGCGTGACCAACGCCATCTCCAGCATCATCGCCATCGGCGCGTTGGTGCAGATTGCACCGCCCGATGCGGGTGTCAACGGGCGCCCGGACGGGCTCATCCTCTGGCTGGCCTTTGCCGCTCTGGTGCTCACGGCCATCAACATGTTCGGCGGCTTTGCGGTCACGCGCCGCATGCTGGCCATGTTCCGCAAGTAACTCCATCACAACAAGAACACAAGGAGCACAGAGCATGTCCCAAAGTCTCGCCACCGTTGCCTACCTGGGCGCGGCCATTTTGTTCATCCTGAGCCTGGGTGGGCTCTCCAACCCCGAAACCTCGCGCCGGGGCAACCTGTTCGGCATGATCGGCATGGCGCTGGCCGTGCTGGCCACGGTGTTCGGCCCGCGCGTCAGCCCCTCGGGAATAGCCTGGATCGTCGGCGCCCTGGCCATTGGCGGCGGCATCGGCCTGTATGCGGCCAAGGTCGTCAAGATGACCCAGATGCCCGAACTGGTCGCCCTCATGCACAGCCTGGTGGGCCTGGCGGCCTGCCTGGTGGGCTTTGCCAGCTATGTGGATACATCCATCCAGCTCGAAGGCGTGGAAAAAACCATCCATGAGGTGGAAATCTACGTCGGCATCCTGATTGGCGCCGTCACCTTCAGCGGCTCGCTGATTGCCTTCGGCAAGCTCAACGGCAAGATAGGCGGCAAGCCGCTGCTGCTGCCTGGCCGCCACTGGCTCAACCTGGCCGCGCTGATGATCGTGATCTGGTTTGGCCGCGAGTTCCTGCGCGCCGAGACCGTGGAGCAAGGCATGGTGCCGATGGTCGTGATGACGGTGATTGCCCTTCTGTTCGGCATCCACATGGTCATGGCCATTGGTGGTGCCGACATGCCGGTGGTGGTGTCCATGCTCAACAGCTATTCGGGCTGGGCGGCGGCGGCCACGGGCTTCATGCTGTCCAACGACCTGCTCATCGTCACGGGCGCGCTCGTGGGCTCCTCGGGCGCCATCCTGAGCTACATCATGTGCAACGCGATGAACCGCAACTTCCTCAGCGTGATCGCGGGCGGTTTTGGCTCGGGTGCTGGCACGCCCGCCAAGAAGGGTGATGCCGCCAAACCGCAGGGCGAGGCCGTGCCCGCCAGCTCCGCCGAGACGGCCGAGCTGCTGCGCGATGCCAAGAGCGTGATCATCGTGCCCGGCTACGGAATGGCCGTGGCCCAGGCGCAGCACACGGTGTACGAGATCACCAAAACCCTGCGCGAAAAAGGCATCAACGTGCGCTTTGCCATCCACCCAGTGGCAGGCCGCATGCCCGGCCACATGAACGTGCTGCTGGCCGAGGCCAAGGTGCCCTACGACATCGTGATGGAGATGGACGAGATCAACGAGGACTTTCCCGATGCCGACGTGGCCATGGTCATTGGCGCCAACGACATCGTGAACCCCAGCGCCCTCGAAGACCCGGCCAGCCCGATCGCCGGCATGCCGGTGCTGGAGGTGTGGAAGGCCAAGACCTCGATCGTCATGAAGCGCTCCATGGCCTCGGGCTACGCGGGCGTGGACAACCCGCTTTTCTACAAGGAAAACAACCGCATGCTGTTTGGCGACGCCAAGAAGATGCTCGACGAGGTGCTGCAGGCGCTCAAGAGCTGACAGGGCATAATCCCCGAAAAAATAGCACGACCGTGCAAAATCATTCGGCACGGTTTTCCATTCGCGACAAAAAAGAGCAGGAGACTTGGAAATGACCGACCGCATTTGGCTCAAGAGCTACCCGACGGGCGTTCCCGCCGATATCGACCCTGGGCAGTACCCGTCCCTGGTGGCACTGATGGAGGAGGCCTTTCACAAGTACGCCGACCGTGTGGCTTACAGCTTCATGGGCAAGGAAATCACCTTTGCCCAGACAGAGTCGTTGAGCAACGCTTTTGCTACCTACCTGCAGAGCCTGGGCCTGGTCAAGGGCGACCGCGTCGCCATCATGATGCCCAACGTGCCGCAATACCCCGTCGCGGTGGCGGCTGTTCTGCGTGCCGGCTTTGTCGTGGTCAATGTGAACCCGCTGTACACCCCGCGCGAGCTGGAGCACCAGTTGAAGGACTCGGGCGCCAAGGCCATCGTCATCATCGAGAACTTCGCCACCACACTGGAGCATTGCATTGCCCACACGCCCATCAAGCATGTGGTGCTGTGCGCCATGGGCGATCAACTGGGCTTGCTCAAGGGGACGCTGGTCAACTATGTGGTGCGCAATATCAAGAAGATGGTGCCCGCCTACAACCTGCCCGCCGCAGTGCGTTTCAATGACGCGGTGGCCCAGGGTTCTCGCGGCACGTTCAAAAAGCCCGACATCAAGCCCGATGACATCGCGCTGCTGCAATACACCGGCGGAACCACCGGCGTGAGCAAGGGCGCCATCCTGCTGCACCGCAACGTGATCGCCAATGTGCTGCAGTCCGAGGCCTGGAACGACCCGGTCATGCAGACGGTGCCTGCCGGCGAACAGCCCACCAGCATCTGTGCGCTGCCGCTGTACCACATCTTCGCGTTCACGGTGAACATGATGCTGTCCATGCGCACGGGCGGCAAGACCATCCTGATCCCCAACCCGCGCGACCTGCCGGCGGTGCTCAAGGAGCTGTCCAAGCACCGCTTCCACAGTTTCCCGGCCGTGAACACGCTGTTCAACGGCCTGGCCAACCACCCCGACTTCAACACCGTCAACTGGAAGAACCTCAAGGTCTCGGTAGGCGGCGGCATGGCCGTGCAAGGCGCCGTGGCCAAACTCTGGCTCGAAAAAACCGGTTGCCCCATCTGCGAGGGCTACGGCCTGTCGGAAACCAGCCCCTCGGCCAGCTGCAATCCCGTGACCGCCAAGGAATTCACCGGCACCATCGGTGTGCCCTTGCCCAGCACTTATATGAAGCTGATCGACGATGAGGGCCATGAGGTCACCACTATCGGCCAGCCCGGCGAGATCGTGATCAAGGGCCCGCAGGTGATGGCCGGCTACTGGCAACGGCCTGACGAAACCGCCAAGGCCATGACCGAAGACGGCTACTTCAAGTCCGGCGATATCGGCATCGTGGACGAGCGCGGATATTTCAAGATCGTGGACCGCAAGAAGGACATGGTGCTGGTCAGCGGTTTCAACGTCTACCCCAACGAAGTCGAGGAAGTGGTGGCCAACTGCCCCGGCGTTCTGGAATGCGCCGTGGTGGGAGTGCCCGACGAGAAATCGGGCGAGGCCATCAAGCTGGTGATTGTCAAGAAGTCGCCAGACCTCACCGAGGACGATGTGCGTGCATTCTGCCGCCACGAGCTCACGGGGTACAAGCAGCCCAAGGTGATCGAGTTCCGCACCGAGTTGCCCAAGACGCCCGTGGGGAAAATCCTGCGCCGCGAACTGCGCGACAAGAAATAACGGGGCCCATGACCACCGCCATCCTCAGCGCACTTGCCGAAGAGCAATCGGGCCTTGTCGCCACCTTGCAGCAGCCCCAGCGCAGGGTGCATGCGGGGCGTGTTTTCTGGACCGGGTCGCTGCACGGCCACAGCGTGGTGCTGGCGCTTTCGGGCATTGGCAAGGTGGCGGCCGCCACCACGGCCACGGCGCTCATCGAGCGGTTTGGCGCGGCCCGCATCGTGTTCACAGGCGTGGCCGGCGGGGTGGGCGATGGCGTGCGGGTGGGCGACGTGGTGGTGGCGCAAGACTATGTGCAGCACGACATGGACGCCTCGCCCCTGTTCCCGCGCTGGGAACTGCCGGGCTACGCGCGGGCGCGGCTGGCCTGCGATGGGGCTTTGTCTGCTCTTCTTTTGGAAGCTGCTTACGCTTGTACGGCAAGCGCTCACGGGCTATTTGATGCAAATTTTGTCCGAACAGCCCCGCAGGTGCACCACGGCCTGATGGCCAGCGGCGACCGCTTTGTCTCGGCCGCGCACGAGTCCGACCAGCTGCGCACCGCGCTGCGCGCAGCGGGCCACGATGTGCTGGCCGTGGAAATGGAAGGCGCCGCCGTGGCCCAGGTGTGCCTGGACTATGGCGTGCCGTTTGCGGCGGTGCGCACCATCTCCGACCGCGCCGACGATGCCGCGCATGCCGACTTCGCGCTGTTCGTGCAGACCGTGGCCAGCCGCTACGCCGACCACATGGTGCAGGCGTTTTTACAAAGACTATGAAATAAATAGCTGCTAGCACTTAATTGGTAAGTGCCAGAGGCAGATTGACCATCCGTTGAAACCGGCGCGCCCCAAGGCCAGTGCCACCGCGGATCCGGCTTTGCCGGGCCGCTAGAGGCGTCCCCCCTCGGGGGCTGAGAGGCCGCGGCTCCAAGCCTGCCTGCGCAGGGGGGCTACTTCAACCAGCCGCGCTTGCGGAAATACCACATGGGGCCCAGTGCGCTGGCCAGCATCAGCAGCAGCGCATAGGGGTAGCCCCACTCCTTGGCCAGTTCGGGCATGTACTGGAAGTTCATGCCGTACACACTGGCGATCAGCGTGGGCGGCAGCAGCGCCACGCTGGCCACCGAGAAGATCTTGATGATCTTGTTCTGGTTGATGTTGATGAAGCCGACCGTGGCATCCATCAAGAAGTTGATCTTGTCGAACAGGAAGGCCGTGTGGTTGTCCAGTGACTCGATGTCGCGCAGGATCTGGCGGGCCTCCTCGAACTGATCGGAATTGAGCATTTTGCTGCGCATCATGAAGCTGACGGCGCGGCGCGTGTCCATCACGTTGCGGCGGATGCGGCCGTTCAAGTCTTCCTGGCGGGCGATGGCGGCCAGCACTTCGCCGGCGCGGCTGTCGGTCACGTCGCCGGCCAGCACCTGCTTGCTCACCTTCTCCAGCTCGTCGTAGATGTTTTCCAGCGTGTCGGCGGAATACTCGGCGTCGGCGTCGAACAGCGCCAGCAGCACTTCCTTGGCGTCCTCGATCAGGCCCGGCGCGCGGCGTGCGCGCATACGCAGCAGGCGGAACACGGGCACGTCTTCGTCGTGGATCGAGAACAGAACGCCCTTGCTTTTCAGGTCGGGGTTGGTCAGGTTCAGGATGAAGGCCACGCGCACCGAGCGTGGCTGCTCGTTGTCGTCAATGAGAAAGTCGCTGCGGATGTGCAGGTCGCCGTTGTCTTCTTCGTAGAAGCGGGCGGATTCCTCGATGTCCTCGTCCATCGCGTCTTCGGGGATGGACAGGCCGTAGTGCTGCTTGATCCAGCGCTTTTCTTCGAGCGTGGGGTTTTCCAGATCAACCCAGATGGGCTGGAAGCGGGTGAGTTCTTCCAGGGATTCGATTTCTTCCTGGAACAGCCGGCCATTGGCGAGCGAAAAGATATTGAGCATGGCTCACTCCCTTGGTAGGTGGCATCTGCAGTGGGGCTTGGGGTGCTTTCATCCCCCACGGCAGGCCGGGGAGCTGAAAGCTACCAACTCGGGTAGGTTTCCACGGGGTTTCTCCGTCAAAGTTCAGGCTGCGGATTATGGCACTGCGTTAATGGCGCCCGTGTGACGCGGGCCGGCGGGAAAAGTGGGTTTCAAGAACGTGTTCACGATCTACGCGCGTGCGGCGGCAGCGTGCACCAGCGCTAGCGCACGGCACAGATCGGCCCAGGCGGCGGCCTTGTTGCCCTGCGCGCGCAACAAGAAGGCGGGGTCGTAGGTGACGATGGCCGGGCAGCCCGCCAGCTGGTGCAGCTCGGCGCGCAGGCGGCCCAGGGGTTCGGTGCGCGCCAGGGCCGCCCGGGCCGCCACATGGCCGAGCACCAGCACCATGGCGGGGCGCAGTGTGGTCACCATGTCGTTCAATGCGGGGGCGATCTCGATGGCTTCGGCGGTGCTGCCGGGCTGGGGGCGCTCCAGCGCTGCCAGATAAACGCGGGGGTGGCGGTGCAGCCGCATGGCCCGCAGCATGTTTTCGAGCAGGCGGCCGGCTTCGCCCGCCAGCGGCTCGGTGGGCGAGAGGCATTCGGCCACCACCAGCCAGCCCGCTCCCAGCTCAGCCGGTGTCTGTGCGGGATCGGCCGTGGGGTACAGCGCCTGCGCCGCATGCAGGATCAACGCGGGTGCCGCGCTGCCGCCCTGCGGCACTGGCGGCACGGCTGCAGGGGCGGCGCTGGCGGGGGCTGCACGTTCCCGCACGGGGCGAGGTGCCGGCTCGGTGCGGGTGTCTGCCGCAGCCACCGGCGCAGGGGGCGCGACGGTAGCAGTCCGCGCGTCGCGCACCGAAACGGAAACGGAAACGGAAACGGCCACGGGGTCCGCCGCTGGCGTCGGCGTCGGCGCTTCAGAGGGTGCCCAGACAGTGACCCCCATCTCTTGCAGCATGGCGCGCTGGCGCGCATCGAGGTGAAGGCTCATAGCGGTGGGCTCACAAGGGCAGGTGCAAAGAGGTTCATGGTGGGCAGTGGTGGACTCACAGCGGCAGGCTCATGACCACGGCGTCCTCGCGCTGGCCTGCGGGAGCCGGGTAGTAGCGCTTGCGCTCGCCCACGCGGCGAAAACCATGGGCCTGGTAAATATGCAGGGCGCGCTCGTTGCTCACACGCACTTCCAGCCACAGCCATTGGGCGCCACGCCCGCGCGACCACAGCGCCAGGGCGTCCAGCAACACCCGGGCCCAGCCCTGCTTCTGGTAGGCCGGGGCCACGGTGATATTGAGCAGATGCACCTCGTCCACTCCCATCATCGCCACAAAGTAACCCAGCAGCTGCTCGCCCGCCATCAGCAGCTGGGTCTGGTAGCCCGAGGCCATGGCGTCGGTGAAGTTGCCGCGCGTCCAGGGGTGGGAATAGGCGCTGTGTTCCACGTCGAGCACGTCGTCCAGCCGCGCCAGCGTGAGCGGCTCGAAGCGTGCCTCGGGGGCGTTGGCGGGGGGCGAGAAGACGGCGCTCATGGTGTCTGTGGGGGCTTAGGTGGCTTGTGCGGCCTGGGCGGCACGCATCGCAGCCCGCTCTGCAGCGGTGTATGCCACTTTATCGCGGATGTAGCGGGGCAGAGCTTCGCTGGCCGGCACCGCGCCGCCGGCCGCGAGCAAAGCGGGCGCCAGGCGCAGCAGGGCCGTGGCGGTGGGCAGCGCGCTGGCGTGCAGGGCGCCGGGGGCCAGGCGCTCGGCGTAGGCGGCGCGGGCGTTGCCCGCCAGTGTCCAGCCCGCGGGCACCTGCACTGCCTCGGGGGCGCACAGGCCAAAGTCGCCATCGGTGCGCCAGTGGCCGGCAGCGCCGTGCTGGGCTGGCAGCCATTCGCAGTGCGCCACATACACCTCGTCCATGCGAGCGTCCAGCGCGGCCACCACCTGGGTGCAGCCATGCTGGTGGCGGGCTTCCTCGGCCACGGCAAGCAAGGTGTCCACTGGCAGCACCGGCACGCCCGCGCCGCCGCGTGCACCAAAGGCCAGCCCCTGGGCCACCGCGCAGGCCGTGCGCAGGCCGGTGAACGACCCCGGCCCACGGCCAAACACAATGGTGTCCAGCGTGGCAAAAGACAGCCCCGCCTGCGCCAGCAGCGCGCTGATGGCGGGAATCAGCGTGGCCGAGGCCTGCGCGCCACCCGGCCCGGTGTGTTGCCACACGGCATCTGCGGCCTGCACGGCGATGGAGAGAGTGTCAGTGCTGGTATCAAAAGCAAGCAGGTTCATGGGGCCGGGTAGGTCTGGGTGCGGGTTGCAATTATCAGGGGCACGCCGGTGCGTTGCCGGATGCGCCGATCTGCGCCATTCGCCCGGCGATAGACTTGGCCGATGATGTGTGTCTCTGTCGGCTGCCGCGCAGCAGCCTTGCGCTGGTGGTTTTTCTGTGGGTTGGTGGGCCTGCTCACCGTGGCGGGGGCTGCCCGGGCGCAGGCGACAGGGCCGCTGCCCGCCGAGGTGGAGGCGGCGCTGGTGCGCGCCCGCCTGCCCCGGGATGCTTTGTCGGTGCTGGTGGTGGATGCCCAGGGCGGTCGCCAGGCTGCGCGGCTGGCGCACCAGGCGCAGGTGGCCATGAACCCCGCCTCGGTCATGAAGCTCGTGACCACCTATGCGGCGCTCGACCTGCTCGGCCCCGCCTACACCTGGAACACGCCCGTGTATGTGGATGGCCAGGTGCAAGGCGGCAGCCTGAAGGGCAACGTCTATATCCAGGGGCAGGGCGATCCCAAGCTGGTGATGGAGCGCCTGTGGCTGCTGCTGCGCCGCCTGCAGGGCCAGGGCATCCACACCATCGTGGGTGACATCGTGCTGGACCGCAGCGCCTTTGACGTGCCCGAGCATGATGCCGCCCGCTTCGACGGCGAGCCGCTGCGCCCCTACAACGCGGCGCCCGATGCCTTGCTGCTGAACTACAACGCCGTGGTCATGACCTTTGTGCCCGATGCCGCCGCCGGGCTGGCGCGCATCCAGTACGACCCGCCGCTCGCCGGCGTGCAGCGCCAGGCCACGGTGCCGCTGGCGGCGCCAAGCGCTGAATGTGGCGATTGGCGCGCCGCCGTGCGGGCCGAGCTGTCGGACCCGGCGCGCGCCGCGTTCCAGGGCGTCTATCCGGCCCGCTGTGGCGAGCGCGTGTGGGCGGCGGCGTTTCCTGATCCCAAGGGGTTTGCGGCCCGCGCGGTGGAGGGCTTGTGGCGCGAGCTGGGCGGCAAGCTCACGGGCACCGTGCGCGATGGCGCGGTGCCTGCGCGGCTCCAGCCGGCCTTCAGCGCCACATCGCCCGCGCTGGCCGAGGTTGTGCGCGATGTGAACAAATACAGCAACAACGTGATGGCGCAGCAGCTGTTTCTCACACTGGCGTTGCGCCAGAACGGCGTGGCCACGTTCGACGGCGCCCGTGCAGCCTTGCGCCAGTGGTGGCAGGCCCGCCTGGGCGATGCCGAGCCGCCTGCCCCTGATAACGGCGCCGGCCTGAGCCGCGAGGCACGCATCAGCGCACAGGCCCTGGCGCGCATGCTGCAGCGGGCCTGGCAGTCGCCGGTGATGCCCGAGCTGGTGGCCTCGCTGCCGATTGCCGGCGTGGACGGCACGCTGCGCCGCAGCCAAAGCCGCGCGGGCGCCGCCCACCTCAAGACCGGCAGCCTGCGCGACGTGATGGCGGTTGCGGGCTATGTGCACGCCGCCAGCGGCCGCCGCTATGTGCTGGTGGCCATCGTCAACCACCCGCAGGCAGGCGCCGCGCGGCCGGTGCTCGATGCGCTGGTGGACTGGACCGCGCGCGATCAGTAGCCCCGGATGCGCAACACACCATGGCGCGGCGCAGCGTCAGCGGCATCTCACGGATGCATGTACAGCACCTTCACGCAGGGCGTGGCGCTGGAATAGGCAGCGCACGCTGCATGCATGAAAAAAGCCGACCCCAAGAGGTCGGCTTGTGGCTGGTGCCCCGGGCGGCTTACCAGCGGGCCCGCAGGCGGTCGTACGCGTAGTCGCCCAGCTGGCGGTGGGCCGAGGGCGTCAGATAGACCGCGTCGGCAAACACATATTTGTTCTGGTTGGCACTGGGGAGCAAGGTGGCAGCAATGCACAAGGCCGAGTTGACCTGGCCGGTGCCGATGCCAATGCCGTTGCCCGCATCCACCGAGGTGCACACCGCCGCGGTGGCGTTGTCAAACCCGTAGGAGCCGGGGGAGTTGGTGAACAGGTTCACGTAGTAGGCAGCATCGATAGAGAGCACATTCGCGCCCAGATCGACGATGCCTACCGACAGGCCGGTGTTGAAACTGGTGCTGGCATTCTGGAGCAAGGACGCCTCGTTGATGGCGGCGGCCCAGACTGACTTGCTCATGTCGTAGGGGCCGATCACCACCACTTGCTTGGCTCCCGCCGTGACAAGGCGGCGCACCTGCGTTGCCAGTTCCTGGCCGGCCTTGCGGGCCTCGACCAGCATGTCCGCGGAAGAGAGCGTGCCGGCGCGCACGGCCGCCACGCCCGCAATCACGTCGCTGGTCCCGGCGTTGACGAACACCACATCGTTGGCAGTGAAGCTGCCGCCCGCCAGAAAACGGTCGATCTGCTCGGTGACGGTGAGGGTGGAGGTATCGCCAGCCACATCGGGCTTGGCCGTGACGCGCGCATTGCCCGTGGCATAGCTCAGGCCGCCCGAGGCCACCGGCGTGATCGTCTTGCCGTAGCGCGACGCCAGTTGCTGCGTCCAGTTATTGATGGAGCCATCGTTGACGGTGTAGCGCGAGCCATTTTGTCCCACATCGCTGAAGGCATCGCCAAAGGCAATGAAGCGGTCGGGCGTGAGTGCCGACTCGATGGTGCTCGAACCACAGGCCGCGAGCAACGCTGCCGACGCACATGCGGCGACCATCACGGTGCGGCGCATCCAATTTGTTGCCATGTATTTCTCCAGAAAAGTGGGGGTTAGTTTAGCGGCGCAAAACCCAGGCCTGTAAAGCAGGTTCAGGCTGCAGCAGCGCGTTGCAGCCGGTCGCGCACGCCTTCCCATGCGGGGGTGGCGGGCGGGGTCTCGATCCAGATCAGTTTCACGGCCTGGTCGTCAAAGCTGCGCAGCACGGCAAAAAGCTGTTGCGCGGTGGCGGTGGCGTCGTCGGGCATGCGGCGCATGACCAGCCGGGACGAGCGCGTGCGCAGTGCGCTGCGGGCATAGACGGCGATGTGGGCGGCGTCGGCGCCCAGCAGGTCCAGCGCGGTTTGCAGGGCCTTGGCGTCCATCAGGCGCACCTTGGCGGTGGGGGCATAGTGGGCCTCCAGCGTGCCTGAAGCACGCGGGGTAAGCGCAGGAAGCTCTTCTTTCGATAGCGGGGCAATGCCGCAGGCCACCGCAATCTGCGAGCGCGTGATGGCACCCGGGCGCAGCAGCACGGGCACGCCGCGCGTGCAGTCCACGATGGTGCTTTCAATGCCCACGGCGCAGGGCCCGCCGTCGAGCACCAGCAGCTCGGCCCCCAGCTCGTCTTGCACATGCCGGGCGGTGGTGGGGCTCACGCGGCCAAAGCGGTTGGCGCTGGGCGCGGCCACGCCCCACACGGGCGGGCCGCCCTGGGTGGCCGCATCGCCGGGTGCGGCGCAGGCCACCAGCAGCGCGTGCGCCACGGGGTGCGCGGGGCAGCGCAGGCCCACGCTGTCCTGGCCGCCGGTGGCGGCGGTGGCCACGCCGGGCCGGCGCGGCAGGATCAGGGTGAGCGGGCCAGGCCAGAAGGCATCGACCAGCTTTTGCGCAAAGCCGGGCACGTCACTGGCGAAGTGCGCAATGCCCGAGGCATCGGCCACATGCACGATCAGCGGATGGTCGCTGGGCCGGCCCTTGGCGGCAAAGATCTGCGCCACGGCCGCATCGCTGCTGGCGTCGGCCGCCAGACCATAGACGGTTTCGGTGGGCAGGCCCAGCAGCGCGCCGCTGCGCACGGCCCGCGCGGCGGCGGCGATGGATTCGGGCCGGGTGCCGTCCAGGATCATGGTCAGAACGCTGCGATGCCCAGCAAGGCCGCCGCCTGCAGGGCCGTGGCGCGGGCGGCTTCCGGCGTGGGGCCGGTGACATTGAGGTGCCCCATCTTGCGGCCGCGCTTGGCCTCGCGCTTGCCGTACAGGTGCAGGTGCGTGCCCAGCAGGGCCAGCACGGCGGCCCAGGGGGGCGTCTGCGCCGCATCGCCGTGGGCAAACCACAGGTCGCCCAGCAGGTTGAGCATGACGGCGGGGCTGTGCTGGCGCGGCTGCGTCAGCGGCAGGCGGGCCATGGTGCGCACCTGCAGCTCAAACTGCGACACGTCGCAGGCGTTCTGGCTGCAGTGGCCGCTGTTGTGCGGGCGCGGGGCGATTTCGTTGACCACCAGGCTGCCGTCCTGCAGCACGAAGAACTCCACGCAGAGCACGCCCACATACTGCAGGCCTTCTGCTACCGATTTCGCAGCTGCTACCGCTTGTACAGCAAGCGCTAGAGGCAGATTTCCTTCATAAACCTCGGTCACGGCCAGAATGCCGTCACGGTGCAGGTTGCGCTGCACGGGCAGGTGCACCATGGCGCCATCGGCACCGCGCGCCACAATCACCGAGCATTCCAGCGCCAGCGGCAGCATCTTCTCCAGCACGCAGGGCACCTGGCCGACCGAAGCCCAGGCGGCGGCCAGCTCGGCGGCGGTTTTGACGCGCACCTGGCCCTTGCCGTCGTAGCCCATGCGGGCGGTTTTCAGAATGCCGGGCAGTAGATCCGGGGAGGTAGCCGCCAATTGCTCCGCCGTTTCGATCACCGCATAAGGCGCGCAGGGCACGCCACAGGCCACAAAGTGGGCCTTTTCGCGGGCCCGGTCTTGCGCCACGGCCACAGCACTGGCGGCGGGCGACACCGGGCGCTGGGCTGCAAGCGTGGCCAGCGCGGCGGCGGGCACGTTCTCGAATTCGGTGGTCACCGCATCCGACAGGCGGGCCAGCTCGGCCAGGCCCTGCGGGTCGTCGTAACCCGTCTGGATATGGTGGTGGCTCACCAGCCCGGCCGGGCTGGTGGGGTCGGCGTCGAGCACGGCGGTGAAGTAGCCCATGGCCTGCGCCTGGTGCACCAACATGCGGCCCAGCTGGCCGCCGCCCAGAACACCCAGCGTGGCGCCAGGCAGCAGCGGTGCCAAAGTGTTGTCGGCGCTCATGCGGCGGGCGGCAGGGTCATGTTGCGGGCCACTTCCGTCTGCTCGGCGCGGAAGGCTTCCAGGCGCTGGCGCAGCTCGGGGCTTTCGTTGGCCAGCAGGGCCACGGCAAACAAGGCCGCGTTGGCGGCGCCCGCGGTGCCGATGGCAAAGGTGGCCACGGGAATGCCCTTGGGCATTTGCACAATGCTGTGCAGCGAATCCACGCCCTGCAGGTGGCGGCTGGCCACCGGCACGCCCAGCACGGGCACAGGCGTCTTGGCGGCGATCATGCCGGGCAGGTGGGCGGCGCCGCCGGCCCCGGCGATGATGGCTTTCAGGCCCCGGCCGGCGGCGGCCTCGGCATAGGCAAACATGTCGTCGGGCATGCGGTGGGCCGACACCACCCGGGCCTCGTGGGCGATGCCGAACTGTTCAAGAATCTGCACTGCATGCTGCATGGTGTCCCAGTCGCTGCTGGAACCCATGACCACGCCGATCTGGATGGGTTTCATGGTGTTGGAGGTGCTGGGTGGCGGGCTGCGCCCGCTGCACCGCGGTAGGTGGAACCCGCGATTTTACTTTTTGCGCTTCCCTTCCTGGCGTGGGGCCGTTTCGATGGGCCAAAATAGCGCGCAAACCGCTTCACAGGCCCCTGGGGCCCACACCATCATGATTGACGTCACCGTAGAGAACTTTGAAGCCGAGGTGGTTGCCGCCTCGATGAACGTGCCCGTGCTGGTGGACTTCTGGGCCCCCTGGTGCGGCCCCTGCAAGTCGCTGGGCCCCATCCTTGAAAAGTTGGAGACCGAATACGCGGGCCGCTTCAAGCTGGTCAAGATCGATTCGGACCAGGAGCAGCAGATCGCCGGCATGTTCGGCATCCGCAGCATCCCCACCTGCGTGCTGCTGATGAACGGCCAGCCCGTGGACGGCTTCACGGGCGCCTTGCCCGAGGGCCAGGTGCGCGCGTTCCTCGACAAGCATGTGCCCACCGCCGAAGCCGTCGCGGCAGAAGCCCAGGAAGAAGAGGCGCTGGACGCATTGGCCGAAGGCGATACGGATACCGCGCTGGAAAAGTTGCAGCACGCCGTGGTGACCGACCCCTCCAACGACGATGCGCGCTTCGATTACGTCAAGCTGCTGCTGCAACTGGGCCGCGAGGACGACGCCAAGGTGGCCTTTGCCCCCGTGATCGCCAAGGCCGCCACCGCGCGCAAGCTCGGGGCACTGAAAAGCTGGATGGATGCTCTTGATTTTGTAGCTACAGACGCTTATGGAGAAAGCGCTGGAGCCGAATTCGATGCCAAGATTGCCGCCAACAAGCGCGACTTTGACACGCGCTTTGCCCGCGCCCGCTGGCTCATGGCGCAGCAGCGCTGGACCGAGGCCATGGACGAGCTCTTGGAAATCCTCATGCGCGACAAAGCCTGGAGCGAAGAGGCGGCCCGCAAGACCTATGTGGCCATCCTGGAAATCATCGAGCCGCCCAAGGTGAAGGTGGCCGAAGGCCAGATTCCGCCCGAAGACCCGGTGGTGGCCACGTACCGGCGGCGGCTTTCCAGTGTCGTGCTCAGCTGAGCGGGGTTGGGTCCGGAAACACAAAAGGCCCTGCACGGGCCTTTTGTTTTGGGGGCGCGATCTCGCGCGGGCGCTTCAGCCCGTCAGCCGCTCCAGCGCCTCGCGGTACTTGGCGGCGGTCTTTTCGATCACGGCCTGCGGCAGGCGGGGCGAAGGCGGCGTCTTGTCCCAGGGCTTGCCGTTGACCTGGGCCTGCTCCAGCCAGTCGCGCACGAACTGCTTGTCGTAGCTAGGCGGGTTTTCGCCCTTGGCCAGGGCCTCAGCATAGCCTTCCACGGGCCAGTAGCGGGAGCTGTCGGGGGTGAGCACTTCGTCCATCAGCACCAGCGTGCCATCAGGGGCCAGACCGAACTCGAACTTGGTGTCGGCAATGATCATGCCTTTTGTCAGGGCAATCTCGGCGGCCGCCTGGTAGATGGCGATGCTCAGGTCGCGGATCTTCGTGGCCAGCTCCAGGCCGATCATTTCCACCGTGCGCTCAAAGGTGATGTTCTCATCGTGCTCGCCGGCGGCGGCTTTGGCAGCGGGCGTGTAGATGGGCTCGGGCAGCTTGGCGGCGTTGGTCAGGCCGGCGGGCAGCGGCACGCCGCAGACCGACTGCGACGCTTGGTATTCCTTCCAGCCGCTGCCGGCCAGGTAGCCGCGCACCACGGCTTCGACCGCAATGGGCTGCAGGCGCTGCACCAGCATCGATCGGCCACGGACCTGCGCCGCCTCGGCGGGGCTCACCACGCTTTCGGGGTCGTCGCCCGTCAGGTGGTTGGGGCAGATGTGGCCGAGCTTGTCGAACCAGAACAGCGCCATTTTGGTGAGCAGCTCGCCCTTGCCGGGAATGGGCTCGCCCATGATGACGTCAAACGCCGACAGGCGGTCGCTGGCCACCATCAGGATGCGGTCGGTGCCCACGGCGTAGTTGTCGCGCACCTTGCCGCGTGCCAGCAGGGGCAGCGAGGTCAGGGCAGAGGTATGCAGGGCAGAAGTGCTGGACTGGGTCATGGTGATGGTGCGTGCTTGCGGAGCGTGGAGACGGATCTGCGCCAGAAAAATGGCAAGTAGTGTGAGCGGGCAGAGGCTGCTTCGAACCGGGCGATTTTACGCGGCGATGGACCGTGGAGGTGCCTTCGGCGGCGGGTGGCAGTTGCGCCATGCCCTGGCATGGCACGTGGCGCCTTGCAATGCAGGCGCCAGGCTGGTTGACGTGCCGTGCAGGGGAAAGGGTGCATGAGGGGGTTGCCCAAAGCCTGCCCATTGTGCGCGCTTTTCGCGGTGGCAGCACCTTCGGCTGCATAACCCATCCGCCAGGCGCGGTATGGGATTGCTTTTGGCCTGGGGCGGGCGCATAGTGATTTCGCGTCAACGGACGTAGTCGAGTTAGCCGGGCCGCTCTTTGGATCAGGGCGGCATTTTTGTCACAGAGTGCCACAGGAGACTTTTTATGAACCTGACGATCAGCGGTCACCATCTCGAAGTTACCCCAGCCTTGCGCAACTACGTCACCACCAAGCTGGACCGGATCACGCGCCATTTCGACCAGGTTGTCGACGTCAAGGTACTGCTGACAGTAGAGAAACAGAAAGAAAAGGAGAAGCGGCAGCGAGCGGAATGCAATATTCACGTCAAGGGAAGCGATCTGTTTGCAGAAAGCTCCCACTTCGATCTGTACGCAGCCGTGGATGAACTCGTGGACAAGATGGATCGTCAGGTCGTGCGCCACAAAGACCGTATCCAGGAGCACCACGACGCATCCAAACGCGAAATGCTCGCGTAAGCCATGCAGGTGTGCCACCTGCCGGCCGCAGCCGCCCCCCGGGGCGGTTTTTTTGTGCGCTGCGCCTTTCCATCAGGGTTTTTGCCAATGTGTGCATAATTGTTTCCCTCACCATGAATCGACTCGCCTCCATCCTTCCTTCCGCTCAAGTGCGCGTAAGCGTTGACGCCACCAGCAAAAAGCGTGCTTTCGAAGAAGCGGGTCTCCTGTTTGAGAGCCAGCACGGTCTTTCGCGGGCGTTGATCACCGACAGCCTGTTTGCGCGTGAGCGCCTGGGCTCCACCGGTCTGGGGCATGGCGTGGCCATTCCGCATGGCCGCATCAAGGGGCTCAAGGCGCCGATGGCAGCGGTTTTCCAACTGGCGCAGCCAATTGGTTTCGACGCACCCGATGAAATGCCAGTCGGTTTGCTGATCTTTCTGCTGGTGCCCGAAGCCGCGACCCAGAAGCACCTGGAAATCCTCTCGGAAATCGCTGAGTTGCTGAGCGACTCTGCGCTGCGCGAGAAGCTCAAGGCCTGTGACGACGCCACGGTGCTGCACGGCACGATTGCCGGATGGCAGTCCACCCAAGCCGCCTGATTTTCTCCTTTGCTTTGACGGGACTGTTTTGAAGCCCAATGTCGTAAGCGCTGATGTTCTGTTCGAGGAATTCCGCGGCACCCTGAAATGGGAGTGGCTGGCGGGCCTTGGCGCCTCCGAGCGGCGCTTTGATGAGGTGGCGGTGCGCGCGGCACGATCGGGCGCCGATCTCGTCGGCTACCTCAACTACGTCCACCCCTACCGTGTGCAGATTCTGGGCGAGCGCGAAATTGCATATCTCACCAACGCCACCCCCGACGACTGCCAGCGTCGCATTGCGCGCATCGTCACGCTGGAGCCGCCAGTGCTGGTGCTGGCCGATGGGCAGACGGCACCGGATGCGCTGCTGTCCATGTGCGAGCGGGCGCAGATTCCGATGTTCTCCACGCAAGAGTCGTCGGCGTTCGTCATCGACGTGCTGCGGGCTTACCTGTCCAAGCACTTTGCCGACCGCACCACGATGCATGGTGTGTTCATGGACATTCTGGGCCTGGGGGTCTTGATCACGGGTGAATCCGGCCTGGGCAAGAGCGAGCTGGGGCTGGAGCTGATCTCGCGCGGCAATGGCCTGGTGGCCGACGACGCGGTCGATCTGTTTCGCATCAACCAGACCACCATCGAGGGCAAATGCCCGGAATTGCTGCAGAACCTGCTGGAGGTGCGCGGCATCGGCCTGCTCGATATCCGCGCCATCTTTGGCGAAACCGCCGTACGCCGCAAGATGCGCCTCAAGCTCATCGTGCATCTGGTGCGCAAAGAGACGCTGGAGCGCGAATACGAGCGCCTGCCCTACGAGCCCCTGACCCAGGACGTGCTGGGTGTGCCCGTGCTCAAAGTCGTGATCCAGGTGGTGGCGGGGCGCAACATTGCCGTGCTGGTGGAAGCCGCCGTGCGCAACACCATCTTGCAGTTGCGCGGCATCGACACCTACCAGGAATTCGTGGAGCGGCACCGCCGCGCCATGGAGCGCGATAGCGGGGGCTGATCCGCAGGTCGGGCAAAAGGCTCGGCGACCGTTCCAAATCTATGTGCGCGCGCTGCCCGCAGCCCTTTGAGCCCGTCGCGACCAGGCTTGCGGCCGCCGCGCAAGGGCCGCCCCGCTGCGCTGGCGGTGTCCACCTTCCAGAATTGCGCAGCAATTCGAGAGAAGGGGGAGGCGGCAAAGCCGCTCAGGGGGATGCACCGAATTCAGGCCGCTGTCAACCAGTAGCCCGCGTTGAACGGGCTGCTCATGCGCAGCGCCAGGGGCGAAATGTCGACCAGTTTATCGGTGGGCATCTTCTCGGCGGTTTCGGGGTCGATGGCGATGCCATGGACAGCGGTCGTTTCCTTAGCCTCGTTCGCCCGTTCTGCTTGGCTGGTGGTTGCAGAACGGGCTACAGAAAAGAATAGAAACAGCGGAACGGAATCTTGCGGTCGCCCCAGAAATCTGCCGCGTCGCGGAAGATGTCCAGCAACTGCTCGCGGGCTTCCTTGTCGAACTTGCCTGTGGCCGGAATCTGTTCCAGCACCACGATGAAGCCCGGTTGCGGCCCCGATTTGTGCAGCGGATCGGTCATGCAGTCGTAGAGCGCGTCGAAATTCTTGCCGAAATGCGACGGGAAGGTGAACTGCGCGGCAATCAGGTCCAGCACATCCTGTTTGGACTGGGCGTGGGCCAGGTTGGCATACAAAAAATGGTGACCGAGGGAGGCTGCGGCATCTTGCAGATCCTGCACGCGGAAGGCGCGAATGGACTGCACGATGTTGGTGCGCACGCCACGCAGTGGCGTTTCATGGTCTTTACGAAGGGGCGTCTGCATCTCCGTTGCTCTTTCTTTATAAGGTCCAAAAACTTCTGGCTGACCGCAAAACCGCAGGATGCGCGTTTCGGGTCGGAAAAACAAGGCGGCTCGCTACCCGCTGCCCGGGCTGGCGCGGGCGGACAATCCATCGGACATCATTCGACAATCTTGCGAAAACTGGCGTAGTGGTCGCTGGTGTAATAGCAGGCGTCCGGCACCCGGGACTTGCCGCCACACACAATGCGCCGGGCGCCTCGATTGCGCGCGCCGGGGGTCTTGACGGTGTATTCCCGGTAATAGCCGCGCTGCTGGGCCGGCAATATCCGTTCACGATTGCCAAAAACCGTTCCGTCCTTGTCGTACGGAAAAGGGCCGCCATCGTGGATCAGCGCATAGGTCGAACGCCCCTGGGGGGGCAGTTCTGCCACAGCGATGGAAGCAATGGAACCCTCGGTAGACGGGGGTTTTCGGGCGTGTCCGGCACCTGGGCCCAGGACCAACGCAACACCCACAACACACAAAACCCCTGCTTTTCGCACCTGGGCGGCTACAGCCTTGAGCATCAACGACACCTTTCAGAAACTACGGGTTAACCCGAAATTTCAACGGGCTAGTGTCGCTGAAAGCCCCCCAAAAAGCAAGCGCCTGCACAAAGATTGGGCAGGCGCCATGGGTTTTGCGTGTGCACCAGAGTTAGTGCACGCTATTTGTTGAAGGCTTATCGCGCTGCGCTGGCGTCGGCCACGGTAATGGCTGTCATATTGACAATGCGCCGCACGGTGGTGCTGGGGGTGACGATATGCACCGGCTGCGCGGCCCCCAGCAACACCGGGCCGATGGCGATGTTGCCGCCTGCCGCCGTCTTGAGCAGGTTGTAGGAAATGTTGGCCGCATCGATGTTGGGCAGCACCAGCAGGTTGGCATCGCCCGTGAGGCTGCTGTGGGGCATGAGCGCGGCGCGCGCCTTGCCGTCCAGCGCCACGTCGCCGTGCATCTCGCCCTCCACCTCCAGCCAGGGCGCCTGCACGCGCAAGAGCTCCAGCGTCTGGCGCATCTTCACGGCGCTGGGCTGGTCGCTGGAGCCAAAGTTGGAGTGCGACAGCAGGGCCGCCTTGGGCTTGATGCCAAAGCGCAGCATTTCCTCGGCCGCCATCATGGTGATTTCGGTCAGCTGCTCGGCCGTGGGGTCGTAGTTGACGTGGGTGTCCACCAGAAACACCTGGCGGTCGGGCAGCAGCAAGCCGTTCATGCAGGCAAAGGTGTTCACGCCAGGGCGCTTGCCGATCACCTGGTCGATGTAATTGAGGTGGTGCGCCGTGTGGCCCCAGGTGCCCGCGATCAGGCCGTCCACCTCGCCCTTGTGCAGCAGCATGGCGCCAATCAGCGACAGGCGCCGGCGCATTTCGATCTTCGCGATCGGGGCGGTCACACCCTTGCGCTCGGTCATGCGGTGGTAGGTCTGCCAGAAGTCGCGGTAGCGGTGGTCCTGCTCGACGTTGACGATGTCGTAGTCCTGCCCCTCTTTCAGGCGCAGGCCAAACTTCTCGATGCGCTGCGCAATGATGGCCGGGCGGCCGATCAGCGTGGGGCGCGCGATTTTTTCGTCCACCACGATCTGCGCGGCACGCAGCACGCGCTCTTCCTCGCCCTCGGCATAGGCCACGCGCTTTTTGGTGGCCGCCTTGGCGGCGGTGAAGATGGGCTTCATGGTGGTGCCCGAGGCATACACGAAGGTCTGCAGATGGTCGCGGTAGGCGTCCATGTCGGCGATCGGGCGCAGCGCCACGCCGCTGTCCGCTGCGGCCTGGGCCACGGCCGGCGCAATCATCATCATCAGGCGCGGATCGAACGGTTTCGGAATCAGGTATTCCGGGCCAAACGCCAGCGGCTCGCCCACATAGGCCGCCGCCACCACTTCGCTCTGCTCGGCCTGCGCCAGCTCGGCGATGGCGTGCACGGCGGCGATTTCCATCTCCATCGTGATGGTGGTGGCGCCGCAGTCGAGCGCGCCCCGGAAGATGTAGGGGAAGCACAGGACGTTGTTGACCTGATTGGGGAAGTCCGACCGGCCCGTCGCCATGATGGCGTCATCGCGCACGGCCTTCACGTCTTCGGGCTGGATTTCGGGGTTGGGGTTGGCCAGGGCAAAAATCAGCGGGCGGGCGGCCATCCTGGCCACCATGTCCTTCTTGAGCACGCCGCCGGCCGACAGGCCCAGGAACACGTCGGCATCCGCGATCACTTCACCCAGCGTGCGCGCCGAGGTCTTTTGCGCGAACTGGATCTTGTCTTCGTCCATCAGCTCGGTGCGGCCCTCATAGACCACGCCCGCCAGGTCGGTCACCCAGATGTTTTCGCGCGGAATGCCCAGCTTGACCAGCAGGCCCAGGCAGGCCAGCGCTGCCGCGCCCGCGCCCGAGGTCACGAGCTTGATCTTTTTCGGATCCTTGCCTGCCACCTTGAGGCCGTTCAGGATGGCCGCGCCCACGGTGATGGCCGTGCCGTGCTGGTCGTCATGGAAGACCGGGATCTTCATGCGTTCGCGCAGCTTGCGCTCGATGTAGAAGCAATCGGGCGCCTTGATGTCTTCGAGGTTGATGCCGCCGAAGGTGGGCTCCAGGCTGGCAATGATTTCGACCAGCTTCTCGGGGTCTTTCTCATTGATTTCGATGTCAAACACATCGATGCCCGAGAACTTCTTGAACAGAACCGCCTTGCCTTCCATCACCGGCTTGCCGGCCAGGGGACCGATGTCGCCCAGGCCCAGCACGGCGGTGCCGTTGGTCACCACGCCCACCAGGTTGCCCCGGCTGGTGTATTTGAAGGCGGCGTTGGGGTCTTTGACGATTTCTTCGCACGGTGCGGCCACACCGGGCGAATAGGCCAGCGCCAGATCGTGCTGGTTGACCATCTGCTTGGTCGCGGCAATGGCAATCTTGCCGGGCTTGGGAAACTCGTGGTATTCGAGCGCCGCCTTGCGCAGCAAGGCGCGCTTGTCGGGAAGGGGGGTGGCGTTGTTGTCGGCCGTGGTGTTCTCGGGCATCAAGCGTCTCCAGCTTTCAGAAAGTGCCGGGTCCGCGGTGGATCTGCTGGGGGCGGACCGTCAGCTTGTGAGGGGAGGTGCATTGTAGGACCTCGTCCCGTGAAAACCCTGATATGTCGCTGTGCTTGCCTGGTCCAAACGCTTGTGATCGCCATGCATGGAATGACCTCCCGTGGTCCGCCGTTTTGGCGGGGCTGACCAAAAGGACTTACCGGACAGATAACCGGTGCGATTCTTGCTACCCAACGCTGCATGCCTTCATCGCCCTCTTCCATAGCGCTCACGGCCTCGTCGCTGGTGGCGCGTCCTCTGACCCCCGAAGATTTCCAACGCTTTGGCACAGTGCTGCAGGCACCCTCTCGCGTGGACGCCGCCCGACCCATCAATGCCGGCACGGCACGGCGGTTTGACCTGGTGGACGACCTGCAGCTGGACGCTGCGGGTGGCCGAGCCCAGCTGGCGCTGTTTAGTGCCCAGACCCGGTCGTTTCCGCTGGTATTGCACGAGATGGAATGCCACCAACTGGGTAGCCAGACCTTTGTGCCACTGGGGGCGAAGCGCTTTGTCATGGTGGTGGCGGCTGCGGGCGCGCCCCCCGATGTGACAGCACTGGAGGCCTTTGTGACGGATGGAACGCAAGGCGTCACGCTGGCACCCGGGACCTGGCACCATGCCCTGCTGGCACTGGATGCCGGCGACTTTGTGGTGATCGAGCGTGCCGCCCCTGTGGTGGATTGCGTGCTGTGCGCACTTCCCACCGCCGTAGAAGTCTCCTTGGCCGTTTGACGGGCAGGTGGCAACCGTCGCAGACTTCAGCCGCGCGCCGCGATGCGTTCCGCCAGCGCAATCAGCGACCGGTCAGAACCGGCTGGCCCCAGCAGCGACAGGCCCAGCGGGGCACCATCGCGCTGCGCCAGCGGCATCGACACCTGTGGAAACCCTGTCAGTCCGGCGATGCACAGCATCTGGATCGCACTATTGCGATAGTCCTCCAGGCTGCTCTCCGGGGCGCTGCGCAGGGGGGCAATATCGGGCATGCTGGGCATGACCAGCACACCGTCATGGCCCAGCAACTGGCCCAGATGACGCTGGTAGCAGGCACGAAATGCGCGGGCGGTGACCACCTGTTCATCCGTAACCGCCCGCGACCAGGCAAAGCGTTCGGCCACTCCCGGACCCAGCGGGGGTGCATAGCGTTCAATCAACGGGCCGTCGGTCATCCAGGCTTCGCGCCCCTGGATGTAGCGAAAGTTCCAATACAGGGCATCCAACGACTCGAGCACGGCGTCCACCGGCTGCGCGGTACCCAGCAACGACTGCACTTGCTGCACGGCGCCATCCAGCGCCGCACGCACGGCGGGGTCGAGCAGCGCCCACACGTCGGCCGGCCACAACAGGCGCACTTGGGCGGACAAGGGTTGCGGGTCGGCGCCCAGCAGCACGTCAGCCACTCGGGCAAAAGTCTGGGCCTCGCGGGCAAACCAGCCACAGGTGTCCAGGCTGGGCGCCAAGTCCAGGGCGCCTGCCAGGCTCACGCGGCCGTGCGTGGGACGCAGCCCAAACAGCCCGCAGTGGTTGGCCGGGGCCCGCACTGAGCCACCGGTATCGGTGCCCAGCGCAAAGTCACACAGGCCCGACGATACCGCCGAGGCCGACCCCGAGGACGAACCGCCCGTGATGCGCTCTGGCGCGGCCCCGTTGAGGGGCGCCCCAAAGTGGGCGTTATTGCCGTTCATGGAAAACGCCAGCTCATCGGTCACCGTTTTTCCTGCCAGGCGCGCGCCGGCGTCCAGCAGCTTTTGCACGGTGGGTGCGGTGCGGACTTTGGTGCCCGACAGGGCCAGCACCAAGGGGTTGCCACCGCCTGTAGGGTAGCCCGCCACATCGAACAGGTCTTTGACACCAAAACTCAGCCCGGCCAAGGGCCCCGTGCCAGCATGGGGCACCGGTACATCGGGATAGGGAACAAACGCGTGGGCAGGGTCGTGCAGAGGCATGGTAGTGGGGCGCAAGGCCAGCTGTAAAAACCGTCAAGGGGTGGACACGCATACCGGAGCCGTGGCCACTACCGCATCGGTGCGCAGGCAGCGCGCACGATGACCAGAAGCTATCTCGATCACCGGCGGTTGCTGTGCGCGGCATGCGTCGGTGGCCAGGCTGCAGCGCTCGGCAAAGGCACAACCAGGTGGCAGCGCCGACAAATCGGGCGGTGCACCCGCAATGGTCTCCAGGGGCGTACCGCGCGCCATGGCGCCATGGGCGCGGCTCTTGAGCAAGGCGATTGTGTACGGGTGGCGCGGGTTGCGGATCAGGTCGCGAGCCGTGCCCTCTTCAACGATGCGGCCGGCGTACATCACCGCAATGCGGTCCGCCACCTCCACCGCCGCACCGATGTCATGGGTGACAAAAATCACCGACAGGCCCAGGTCGCGCTGCAACTCACGCAGTAGCAGCAGGATCTGGATCTGCACCGTGGCATCCAGCGCCGTGGTGGGTTCGTCGGCCAGCAACAACTGGGGGCGGCAGGCCAGCGCCAGAGCGATCATGGCGCGCTGGCGCATGCCACCCGACATTTCATGCGGGTAGGCCTGCAGGCGCCGCGCGGGGCTGGGAATGCGCACGCGTTCGAACAAGGCCAGCGCACGCCGTTGAGCCTCCGCCGCCGTGACGCCCTCGTGGCGACTGATGGATTCCACGATCTGCGCACCCACGGTATACACCGGGTCCAGCGCCAGCAAAGGCTCCTGGAAAATCATGGACGTGACCTTGCCCCGGTAGTCGGCCAATTGCCGCCCCGACAGGGCCAGCAGGTCTTGTCCGTCCACGCGCACCTCGCCGCCGATGCGGGTGCGCCGCTCGGGGTGCAGGCGCAGCAGCGTGCGCAACGTGACGCTCTTGCCTGAACCCGACTCGCCAATCAGCGCCACGACTTCTCCGCGCTGCACCTGCAGGCTCACGCCGCTGACGGCCTGCACGGGTTTGCGTGCACCGGTGAATGTCACGCTCAGGTCGCGCAGCACCACCATAGGTTCAGTAGAAGGTTGGGAGATATTCATGGGCGTGCTCCAATGCGCAACGGAGTGACAACGGCTCAGGCCGCCTGGGCCAGTGCCGCAGTGGCTTGCGGGTGGCCGCTGCCCGGCTCGTGGACAAGACAGGCCGCCACATGGTGCGGGCCGGTGATGGTGCGTACCGGCACACGCTGGGCACACACAGGCGCAGCCAGCGCGCAGCGGGGATGAAACCGGCAGCCCGAAGGCGGGTTGATAGGGTTGGGCGGGTCGCCTGCCAGGGGCGCCACCTCCGTGCGGTGGTCGGGGTCCATCGACGGCATCGACGACAACAGCGCGCCGGTGTAGGGGTGGGCAGGCTGGCGAAACAGCGCATCCGATGGGCCGATCTCCGCCACTTGGCCAAGGTACATCACCATGACCCGGTCGCTCATGTAATCCACCACGTTCAAGTCATGACTGATGAAGACGTAGGTCAGACCAAACTCGGCTTTCAGGTCGGTCAGCAGGTTGAGCACCTGGGCTTCCACCGATTTGTCGAGGGCCGAAACGGCCTCATCCAGAATGACCATGCGCGGCTGCAGAGCCAAGGCACGCGCAATGTTCACGCGCTGGCGCTGGCCACCCGAAAGCTCGTGCGGATAACGCTCGGCAAAGCGCCCGGGGGCCAGGCCCACGCGGTCGAGCAGGTCACGCGCCCGCGCCACGGCCTGGCGCTGCGGTACGCCATGCACCTGGGGGCCAAAGGCCACCGAATCCTCAATGGTCAGGCGCGGGTTGAGCGAGGCATAGCTGTCCTGAAACACCATTTGCACCTGGCGCCGGAACTCCTTGAGCGGCAGGTCCCGGCTCCCCACAGTGCGCCCGTCGTACACGATCTGCCCCGCCGTCGGCGCAATGAGCTGCATCAACAGCCGGGCGGTGGTCGACTTGCCGCAGCCCGACTCGCCCACCACGCCCAGGGTTTCTCCCTTGAGCACTTCAAAGCTCACGCCATCCACCGCACGCACGACACCGCTGCCGCGCCCGAGGGCATCTTTTTTGAGGGGGAAGTGCTTGACCAGCCCCGTGATGGTAAGCAGCGGTTGCGCCGGACCGCCGACGTCGGTGATTGCTTGCATCGCTTCAGCCCTTGTTGTCCATGGCCGACCGCAGGCCGTCCGAGAGGATGTTGAATGAAATCGAGGTGATGAAAATCATCAGCCCGGGCAGGGCGGCCACCCAGGGCTGCACATAGATGGCCGTGCGCAGGGTGTTGAGCATCAGGCCCCATTCCGGCTCGGGGGGCTTGACGCCCAGGCCCAGGAACGACAGGCCCGAGGCCAGGATCATCGACACCGCGATCAGGCTCGTGGCATAGACAAAGATGGGCCCCAGCACGTTGCCCAACACATGCACCCGCACGATGGTGAAGGGGCTGGCGCCCGAGGCACGGGCGGCCTCCACATAGTCGCGGTTGCGCACCTGCGTGGTCACGCTCTCGGCCACCCGCACGATCTGCGGAATGAACACGATAGTTAGCGAGATGAGCGAGTTGACAATGCCCGCGCCCAACACGCCCGACAGTGCAATGGCCAGCAGCACCGATGGGAACGCATAGAACACGTCCACCGTGCGCATGATGGCCGTGTTGGCAATGCCACCCGCATAGCCCGCCACGATGCCAATGACCGAGCCCACCATGAAGGCACAGACCACCGGCGTAATCCCGATGAAGAGCGAGAGCCGGGCGCCCACCATCAAGCGTGAAAGCATGTCGCGCCCCAGCTCATCACTGCCCAGCGGCAGACCTTCGGTGCCGATGGGTTTGAGCCGCTTGAGCATGGACGCCGCATACGGATCGGCTGGTGCCAGCCAGGGGCCCAGCAAGGCCAGGCCGATCAGCAGCAGCACCACCACAGCGGCGCCCATGGCGACCGGGTCACGGGTGAAGCGCTGCAGGGCCAGGGCCCAGTAGCCCCTGGAGGGTGGCTGGGCCCGGGCGTCGGGGGCGGCAAGAGAGTCCGCAGTGGAGGGTGCGGGAGAAGAAGCAGCAAGGGTGGCCATGGTGGTGTATTCCTCAAGCGCGGGCAATGCGCGGATCGAGCAGCGTCTGCAGCACATCAACCAGCAGGTTGAGCAGCACAAAGAACAGCGCCAGTACCAGGATGGTGCCCTGCAGCAGGGGCAGATCGCGCTGGAAGATGGCGGAATTCAGCAAGAAGCCGGTGCCGGGCCACGAGAACACCGTTTCGATCAAGATGGAGCCACCCAGCAAATAGCCCAGTTGCAGGCCCATCACGGCCAGTGCCGTGGGGGCAGCGTTCTTGACCATGTGACAGAACACCCCGAAGTGCGTAAGGCCCTTGGCGCGCAGGCCCACGATGAATTCCTGATCAAGGATATCGGCTACCAGCGCCCGCACGGTGCGCGCGATGATGCCCATGGGAATCACCGACATGGTGATGGCGGGCAGCACCAGAAACTGGATGTGCTCCCAGTCCCAGACCCAGTCGCTCGATCCGCCGGGGCCCGCACCAGTCGCAGGCAGCCACATCAATTGCGAGCTGAACACGATCACCATCACCATGCCTAGCCAGTAGTGCGGCACGCTCACCCCCAGCACCGACAGCATGGAGGCCAGCCGGTCCAGCCACGAGTTGCGAAAGTACCCCGCGACAAAACCAAACAGGCTGCCCAGCACAAAGCCGATCAGCGTCGCCACCACCGCCAGGCGCAACGTGTTGCCCACGGCGGTGATCACCTCGCCAGCCACCGGTCGGTTGCTGGCGATCGACACGCCCAGATCACCGTGCAGCGCCCGCCATACCCACATGGCGAACTGCTCGGGCAACGAGCGGTTGAATCCATATAGCTCACGCAACTGGGCCTGCAGGTCGGCCGATGCATCGGGTGGCAGGATGGACACCAACGGATCGCCGGGCGCCAGGTGCACCAGCAGAAAGCACACCAGTGCCACACCTAGCATGATGGGCAAGGCATACACGATGCGTCGCAGTAGATAAGAGAGCATGGGAAGCCTGGCGGTAAAGGATGCAGGACCTGGCGACGCCCTGCCCCACCCGCCAGCGGGTGGGGGCTGCGCCCGCCAGGAGCCAACCGAAGATCAGTCCATCGTCATCGTGGCGATATCAATGAACCAGCTCTTGGGCTGCACCACGTTCTTGACCTTGGCCGACAGGGCACGCGGCCCCACATCGTGGGCGATCCAGACAAACGGTGCGTCTTCCACGATGTGGGCATGCAACTTGGCCAGGGCGGCGTCACGGGCCTTGTCGTCAAAACTGGTGCGGGCATCGGCCACCAGCTTGTCCACCTCGGCATTGCCGTAGTAGCCCCAGTTGTTGGACACCGGCGGGAAGGCCTTGGTGCTCACAAATCGCACCATGGCAAAGAACGGGTCCATGGCGGCAAAGCTGATGTTCACGGCGTTCGCGCCATTGGCTGACGGGTCCTTGGCGCCCTTGCGCCAGTTGGTAAACAAGGTGTTCCACTCGATCACGTCGAACTGCACATCGAAGTAGCACTGCTTGAGGGACTGCTGCGCAAACTCATTCATCGGCAGTGGCTGCATCTGCCCCGAGCCCGAGGCCGAGATCTGTACCTTCACCTTGATGGGCTTGGCAGCCGAGTAGCCCGCCTGCGCCATCAAGGCCTGTGCCGCCTTCACGTCGTACTTGATGTCGAACTTGGGGTTGCCCCACCAGGGGTGGCCGGGCGGCACCGTGCCCTTGGGCTCGGCCATCATGCCGCCCAGCAGCTGCTTCATGCCGCCACGGTCAATGCACAGGTTGGCCGCCTGGCGCACGCGCTTGTCCAGCCAGGGCGAGCCCTCGGCAAACGACAGCTGCCACGGCCATACATGGGGCTGGGCGTTGGAGTAAATCTTGAAACCACGCTGCGTGATCTGCGGCATGGCGTCGGGGGCGGGGGCTTCGATCCAGTCCACCTGGCCACCGAGCAGCGCCGCCGTGCGGGCGTTGGCCTCTGGCATGGGCAGCATCACCACCTTGTCGATCTTGGGCACACGCTTGGCGTCCCAGTAGGCCTTGTTGGCCGCCAGTTCCAAGCGCTCGCGCGCTACAAAACGGCTGACCTTGAATGGCCCCGAGCCCGAAGGGTCTGCCGCGAAGGCAGTCCAGGCCGCCTTGGACTTGTCGGCCGGGGTGGCACCCGTGGCGGCATCAAATTTCTTTTGCCACTGGGCGGGCGAGGCCATGAACAGGTTGGTGAGGTTGATGGGCAGAAATGCATCAGGTTCGCTGGTGGTCAGTTCCACCGTCAGATCATCGATCTTGCGCGCAGAGCGCAGGGTCGGCATACGCGAGGCGGTCACGCCCACCTGGCTGGGATCAAATTGGAGCGCGTCCTTGTCGAGCACCTTGGCCACGTTCCACACCACCGAATCGGCGTTGAGGGCCGAACCATCGTGGAACTTGATGCCGGGCCGCAGCTTGAACACCCACTTGGTCTTGTCCTTGTCGTTCACGGACCAGGCGGTGGCCAATGCCGGAATCAGCACGCTGGGGGCATCGGCCTTGGAAAGATCCCACTGGGTGAGCGAGTCATAGATGGGGATGCCAGTGAAACGGTTGCCCTCAAACCCCTGGTCGGGCTGGCCCAGCGTGCGCGGAATGTCGGCCGCCGTCATGGCAATGCGCAGCACTTTTTCCTGGGCCAGGGCGGCAGTGCCACCCGCCAGCGACAGGGCAGCAGCCAAGGCCAGTGCCAGCGGTGCACGGCGTGGGGACGAGAGTGGTGACAACGGGGCTTTGCTCATGGGGTTCACCTTCAGTAGTTGCAGGTTGTGAGGGACAACGTGCTCCAAGCAATTGGTGTGCCATATACAAATGTAACTATCGCCTATCGATATTCACACGTCGATAATCAGTTTGTTTAAGCCGATTAACACTATATGTGGCCTGATTTTTGCTGTGAACGTCGCGTATTTTTCTTTCCGTCGCATACCCTCCGGACAAAACCATGATCTCCACCACTACGCCCCGAATTAATGCAGACCGCCTCTGGAAATCCCTCATGGACCTGGCCCAGATTGGTGCAACACCCAAAGGCGGGGTGCGCCGCATTGCCCTCACCGACGAAGACCGCCAGGGCCGCGACCTGGTGGCGCGCTGGTGCCGCGAGGCCGGCCTGGACGTGCGGGTGGACGAAGTCGGCAACCTGTTTGCCCGCCGCCCAGGGCTGGACCCACTGGCGCGCGCCGTGGCCACGGGCAGCCACATCGACACCCAGCCATCGGGCGGCAAGTTTGACGGCAACTTTGGCGTGCTGGCCGGGCTGGAAGTGATGCGCACCCTGAACGACCTGGGCCTGCAAACCCGCGCCCCGCTCGAAGTGGTGGTCTGGACGAATGAGGAAGGCACGCGCTTTACCCCGGTGATGATGGGCTCGGGGGCCTTTGCGGGCGTGTTCACGCCCGACTTCATCCGCGCCCAGAAAGACATCGCTGGCGCCAGCGTGGGCGACGAGCTGGCGCGCATTGGCTACCGCGGCGCACACCCCTGCGGCGCGGTACCGGGGGGCATGTTTGCCGCCTACTTCGAGGCCCACATCGAGCAGGGTCCAGTGCTGGAAGCGCACGGTCTGCCGATTGGCATCGTCACCGGCGCGCTAGGCCAGCAATGGTACGACGTGACGGTCACCGGCATGGACGCCCACGCCGGTCCCACACCCATGGAACTGCGCCACGATGCCTTGCTGGCTGCTGCCCGCATGGTCGAGGCCGTCAACCGTATTGCACTGTCTGAGGCGCCGCACGGACGGGGCACGGTGGGCTATCTGCAGGTGCTGCCCAATTCCCGCAACGTGATCCCGGGTCAGGTGCAGTTCTCGGTGGACTTTCGCAACCTGTCGCAAGACGGCCTGGACCGCATGGATGCGGCCCTGCGCACCGCGTTGGACCAGATTGCCGGAGCCGCCCAGGTGCAGGTGACCGTGGCGCAGGTCGTGAAATACGAACCCTGTCTGTTCGACGCCCGCTGCGTGGCCAGCGTGCGCCATGCAGCCGAGCAGCTGCAGCTGCCGCACATGGACGTGGTAAGCGGCGCGGGCCACGATGCCGTGTATGTCAACGGCGTCGCCCCCACCGGCATGATCTTTGTGCCATGCAAGGACGGCATCAGCCACAACGAGATTGAAGACGCCCTGCCCGAGCACATTGCCGCCGGCGCCAACGTGCTGCTGCTGGCGATGCTGGAGCGTGCCCGGTAAGGCGCAGGGTGCTCTGCACGGGGCCTGCCCCAGGCTCCCAGCAGGTGCCCAAGGCGATTTTTAGATAAAACCGCCTCCAGCCATTACCCAGAAAGCGCCTATAGCTATTCAATCAATAGCAATTGATGAATCAAAGGAGGCTGAAAAACGCTGCCCTGTCAATGCGTGATCGACTGCGAGATGGCCCGCGCGCACTCGATCACCATGGGCGCGAGCTTTTGTTGCGCCTGCTCCAGCGTCCAGCGGCTGGTGGGCGGCGACAGGTGCACTGCGGCCACGGGCTGGCCTTTGCTGTTGAGAATGGGCGCGCCCACACCCATGTCACCCAGAAACAGCTCTTCGCAGTTGGTGGCATAACCCACCTGGCGGCACTGCGCGATGCGCTCCAGGATGGCATCCACCGTCGTCAGCGTGGCGGGTGTGCGCACCGGTCGGGGGGCGGCATCCAGCATGGCGCGGGCCTCCGCCTCAGGCAGCTGGCTCAGGTAAGCGCGCCCCGAGCTGGTGCAGTACATGGGGATGCGCATGCCCACGGGCGTGAGCACCGGAATGAATTGGGTGGTGAGCAACTGCGCGACGAACACCATGTCGGTGCCCACCGGCTCGGTCAGGCTGGCGGTTTCGCCGCTGGCAGTGGCCAGTTGCGACAGATAGGGATGGGCGACGCGGATCAGCGGGTGGGCGGCCAGGTAATTGAAGCCGATCTCGATCACCTTGGGCAGCAACTGAAAACGCCGCGTCTGCGGGTGCTTGCCCACATACCCCAGCACCTGCAGCGTGTGCACGGTGCGCTGGGCCGACCCCTTGGTCATCCCCGTCAGCTGGGCCAGCTCCGAGAGCGTCAGGGTGCGGTGCGCGGCAGTGAAGGCGCGCAGCACATCCAGCCCCTTCTCCAATGACTGGTTGAACAACGGGTCGGCAGCCGGCCGGGCTGTTGCGGTGTCTGGAGCAGTAGTGCGAACCATGGTAGGGTGATAAGAGGGCGGGCCGTGGTGGCCGGACAAGGGGGACTCCGATGCACGATAACACCCATGATGAAATCGCCTATCGATTTTATGGGTGAGGTTCTTGCCACCAAGACGGCCATGAAAAACGGTCCCCTCAGGGACCGTTGAGCGGTTGAACTGCATTTGCAGCCCCGGTGACTCTCTGCCGCAGGCTGGGTCGCGTGCGCGTCAGGCAGTCTCGGCCAGCGCGTCGCCCAGCGCATTGACCAGGCGGTCGATTTCGGCCTTTTCGCTGATGAAGGGCGGGGCCAGCTGAATCGTGTCGCCACCGTAGCGCACGTAAAAGCCCTTCTTCCAGCAGTTCATCGCAATCTCGTAAGGGCGGCGGGCGGGCTCGCCGGGCAGCGCGGCAATCGTGAAGCCTGCGGCCAGGCCAAAGTTGCGGATGTCGGCCACATGCTTGGCGCCCTTCAAGCTGTGCACGGCCTGCTCAAAGTAAGGGGTCAGCGCCTTCACGCGGCCGATCATGTCTTCCTTTTGCAGGATGTCGAGTGCTGCAATGCCCGCCGCGCAGGCCACGGGGTGGGCCGAGTAGGTGTAGCCGTGCGGGAATTCGAGCATGTAGTCCGGTCCGCCCGCCGCCATGAAGGTGTCGTAAATCTCCTTGCTGGCCACCACGCCGCCCAGCGGCTGCGCGCCGTTGGTGACCTGCTTGGCAAAATTCAAAATGTCGGGCGTCACGCCAAAGGCCTCGGCGCCGGTGAAGGCGCCGCTGCGGCCAAAACCGCTGATCACCTCGTCAAAAATCAGCAAAATGTTGTTCTGTGTGCAGATCTCACGCAGACGCTGCAGGTAGCCCACGGGCGGTATCACCACACCGGCCGAGCCCGAGAAAGGCTCCACGATCACGGCGGCGATGTTGCTGGCATCGTGCAGCGCAATCACGTCGAGCAAGCGGTCGGCCAGCTCCTTGCCCGTGGGCGGCATGCCCTTGTGGAACGAGCCTGCGGATGGCTGCGTGTGGGGCAGGTGGTCGGCCTCCACGCCCTGGCCAAACAGCTTGCGGTTGGCCGCGATGCCGCCCACCGAGATGCCGCCAAAGTTCACGCCGTGGTAGCCCTTTTCGCGGCCGATCAGGCGCGTCTTTGTCCCAAGCCCTTTGGCGCGCCAGTAGGCACGCGCCATCTTGAGCGAGGTGTCGGCCGATTCAGACCCCGAGCCGGTGAAGAACACATAGTCGAGCCCGGCGGGCGTGAGTTCCTTGATGCGGTTGGCCAGCTCAAACCCGAGCGGGTGGCCAAATTGGAAGGCGGGCGCGTAATCCAGCTTCATCGCCTGCTTGCCGATGGCTTCGGCAATCTCGCGGCGGCCATGGCCCAGCCCCGAGCACCACAGGCCCGACAGGCCGTCAAAGATCTTGCGGCCGTTCGAATCGGTGTAATACGCGCCGCTGCCCTCCACGATCATGCGCGGGTTGGCCTTGAACTGGCGGTTGGCCGTGTAGGGCATCCAGTGCGCATCCAGCCATTCGGCGTCCATGCGGGGGCCTTCGGCGCCAGCGGCGGTTTTTTCGATGTTGACGAAGCTCATGGGGTTCTCCAATGCAGGACAGCGATACAAGGCAAGCAGCCCCATGGATTGGGGACGGACGTGGGCCATTGTTGCGCCGCCTGTTAATCTCTCAAATAATCAAATATCAATGTTTACTTGACATTTTATGCAAGTAAAAACACCCGGACCGATGCCCGCTACGCCCGCTTCAGCCAAACACCGCGCCGTGCTGGGCCAGCTCAGCGACATGGACTTGCGTCTGCTGCAAGTGTTCAAGAGCGTGGCCGAGTGCGGCGGCATGTCGGCGGCAGAGCTGGAGCTGAACATCGGCACCAGCACGGTCAGCCGCCACATGAAAGACCTGGAAACGCGCCTGGGCCTCACGCTGTGCCGGCGCGGGCGGGCGGGTTTTGCCCTCACGCCCGAGGGCCAGCGGGTGTACGACGAAACCCTGCGCCTGCTGTCTGCCGTGGACGCATTTCGCAGCAGCATCGACGACATCCACCAGCGCATGGGCGGGCGACTCGACGTGGCCGTGTTCGACAAGACCGCCAGCAACCCGGCGGCGCACATCGGCACGGCGATTGCGCTGTTTGCCGAGCAGGCCCCGGACGTGAGCCTGCAGATGCATGTAGCGTCCATCCCCGCCATTGAGCGCGGGCTGATGGACGGGCGCTTTCACATCGGCATCATTCCGGCGCACCGCGCATCACAAAGCCTGGTCTATACCAACCTGTTCACCGAAACCATGCTGCTGTACTGCGGCGCACGGCACCCGCTCTATGGCACCAACCATGCCCCGCTGACCTGGGAATCGCTGCGCGCCTACCAGTTTGCCGGCCTGGGCTACCACTCGCCCAACATGGAGCTCAGCCACAGCGCGCACCTGCCGCGCAAGGCCACGGGGTTTGATCAGGAGTCGATTGCCACACTGATCCTCTCGGGCCACTACCTGGGGTTTCTGCCCGACCACTATGCCGAAGCCTTCGAGCGCCAGGGCCAGATGCAGGCCGTGCTGCCTGCGCAGTTCTTCTACCGCTGCCAGTTTGTCAGCGTGCTGCGCAAGTCGCCCCAGCCGCCGCGCGCGGCCCAGGCGTTTGCGCAATGCCTGCTGGCCGCGCATGGTTGACGGGCGCACGGCCTTGCGCGCACCTCGCGGCGGGCTGCAGAATGCGGGCTGTTGTTGCAACTTTGCGTAAGGCGTTCCATGGCATCCCTTTCTTCGATTGGCAACTCCAGCCTGCAGGCGGCCCAGTTGCGGCTGGATGCGTCGGCCAACAACGTGGCCAACATGAACACGCCCGGCTACCGCCGCCAGGCAGTGGCACAACAGGCCGTGGCCGACAGCGCGGGCGTGCGCGCCACGGTGCAGCGCCAGCAAGAGGCTGACGGCGTGGCGCTGGAAAAAGAGGCCGTGGAGCAAATGTCGGCCACCTACGCTTTCAAGGCCAACCTGCAGACCATCAAGACGCAGGATGAAATGATGGGTGCGCTGCTCGACGTGAAGGCCTGAGAGGCTGCAAAGCCAACCCCGTTCACGCAAATGCCCCGCCTGCCGGGGCATTGCTGTTTCTGCGGCCGAAAAACTGCGGCTTAACCCGCCGACGCCAGCCCGGCCAGGCGGTGAACCAGCCAGCGCTGAAAAGCAAGGCCGGCGGCGCTGCGGCTGCGCAAGGGAATGCTGTACATGGTGGTGCTCCTTTAATCCTTTGAATAAGTTCAGGCGTTTTGCAATGCGCCAGCGTGGCCCGCATTGCGCCGGGCGGCCCGCTCCCAGGCTTTTTCGTGGAAGAAAAAGGCCACGGCCTGCACGGTGGGCTCCAGCAGGCTCAGCGTGAGCGAGGCCCACAGGTTGCCCGTGACGGCATAAGCCACCAGGGCGGCCACGCAGATGTGGATGAGGTAGTAGCTGCCCGTCTTCATCAGCATGGTCTTGTTCTGGCGGGCGGTGCGGCGGATGAGGGACATGGCGAACTCCTTGGCTTCAACAGGGCCTGCGGTGAAAAGCAGGCACAGTCAAATGGTAGTCATTCTCAATAGCGATGGCCAATTGATCGTGCCTAAAGCGCAGATAGCCGCTATCACGAGGCGCCGCCCAGCGCGAAGCAGCCGCTTTCGGCGTCACCCCCCGTTGCTATGATGGCCGCTCTTTTTTCCCATCCCCTCACCACAACCGGGAGCACCGCATGGCCCTCATGGACTTCATCAAGAAACAGTTCATTGACATCCTCCAGTGGACCGAAGAAGGGGATGGCACGCTGGCCTGGCGCTTCCCCATGGCGGGCATGGAAATCCAGAACGGCGGCACGCTGGTGGTGCGCGAGTCGCAGATGGCGGTGTTCGTCAACGAAGGCCAGGTGGCCGACGTGTTCGGCCCCGGCACCTACAAGCTCACCACGCAGACGCTGCCCGTGCTGACCTATCTGAAGAACTGGGACAAGCTCTTTGAGTCGCCCTTCAAGAGCGATGTTTACTTCTTCAGCACGCGCCAGCAGATCGACCAGAAATGGGGCACGCCCCAGCCCATCACCATCCGCGACAAGGACTTTGGCGCCGTGCGCCTGCGCGCGTTTGGCAACTACGCCTACCGCATCGCCGACCCCAAGCTGTTTCACACCGAAATTTCGGGCACGCGCGATGTGTATCCCACGGCCGACCTCGAAGGCCAGCTGCGCGGCCTGGTGCTGCAGAACATCAGCAACGCCATTGCGGGCAGCGGCCTGCCGTTTCTGGACCTGGCGGCCAACCAGGTCATGTTTGCCGATGCGCTGACCAAAGAGCTGGCGCCGGTCTTTGCCAAGCTGGGCCTGCTGATCGAAAACCTCACGGTGCAGAACGTCTCGCTGCCCGAAGAGCTGCAAAAAATTCTCGACCAGAAGATCGGCATGGGCATGGTCGGCAACGACATGGGCAAATTCATGCAGTACCAGACGGCGCAGGCGATTCCCAAATTCGCCGAAGGCGCTGGCAGCGGTGGCGGCGGCATTGCGGGCGACGCCATGGGCCTGGGCGCCGGTGTGGCGCTGGGCCAGGTGCTGGCGCAGAACCTGCAGGCCGGTCTGCAAGGTGGCGCTGTCGCCGCACAGGCCGCGCCTGCCGCCGCCGCTGCGGTGGGCGTCAAGCCCGAGGACGTGATGGCCACGCTGGAAAAGCTGGGCGAGCTCAAGTCCAAGGGCATCCTCACGCAGGAGGAGTTCGACGCCAAGAAGGCCGAGCTGCTCAAGAAGCTGGTTTGAACTCATTTTTTAATAGCTACTAGCGCTTGCTGCATAAGCGCTAGAGGCCAAAAACATCCATAAACTCCATGGCGACCAGCGCCACCCAGCGCACCTACCGCGCGCCCTGCCCCGGCTGTGGCGCGCCGGTGGAGTTCAAAAGCGCGCAGTCCACCCACGCCGTCTGCCCCTACTGCCAGAGCACCGTGGTGCGCAGCGGCGAGGTGCTCACGCGCCTGGGCAAGATGGCCGAGCTGTTCGACCACCACAGCCCGCTGCAGCTCATGGCCAGCGGGCGCATTCAGCTTGATGGCCAGGACCAGCCATTCACACTGATTGGCCGCCTGCAATACAAGGGCGACGCGGGCGTCTGGACCGAATGGGCCGCGTTTTTGCAAGACGGCACGCTGGCCACGCTGGGCGAAGACAACGGCGCCTACGTCTTCACCCGGTCCATCGATCCGGGCCGCGAAATGCCCGAGGCCGCGCGTTTTCGCATCGGCACCACCACCGCCATCAACGGCAAGCCCTACAGCGTGGCCTACACCGGCCAGGCACAGCTGATCTCGGCCCAGGGCGAGCTGCCCAAGCTGCCGCCGCTGGGCCAGCCGTTCGACATGGTCGAGCTGCGCAGTGCCGACGGCGAAGTGGTCAGCATCGACTACGGCCACACACCGCCAAGTGTCGAGCGTGGCAAAGCCGTGCTGCTCGAAGACCTGCAGCTCACCGGCCTGAAGGGTGAATCGGCCAAGGACGAAAAAGGCCGCCAGTTCAACTGCCCGCACTGCGGTGCGCCCGTGCAGGTGCAACTGGCCAGCTCCAAAAGCGTCACCTGCGGCTCGTGCGCCAGCATCATCAGCCTGGACAGCGGCGTGGGCGGCGAACTGCGCTCGGCCCAGCAGGACGAGCCCGTGCAGCCCATCATCCCGCTGGGCACCAAGGGCCAGCTGCAGGGCGTGCACTGGCAGGTGGTGGGCTTTCAGCACCGCATGGGCGTGGAGCCGGGTGATGACGAGCACTTTGGCTGGAGCGAATACCTGCTCTACAACCAGAAGCGCGGCTTTGCCTTTTTGGTCGATTCGCAAGAAGGCTGGAGCATGGTGCGCCCCACCACCGGCGCGCCGCAACTGGCCGCCAGCGGCCGCAGCGCCACCTATCTGGGCACCACCTACCAGCTCCAATACACCTACGAGGCCGAAACCACCTATGTGCTGGGCGAGTTCTACTGGCAAGTGGAGCGCGGCCAGAAAACCAGCAACCGCGACTTCGCCAGCAGCAAAGGCCTGTTGTCCATGGAGCAGAGCGCCAGCGAGATCACCTGGTCGTCCGGCGACAAGCTGGCCAGCGACACCGTGGTCAAGGCCTTCAAGCTCGAAGACAAGAAAGACGTGCTGCAGCGCGACGACCCTGGCCCCTTTGTGGCCAAGTCGGGCCTGGGCTGCGGCACCATCATCCTGATTGCGGTCATCATCCTCATCCTGCTCATCATCCTGAGCAATTGCTCGGGCTCGTCCGGCAGTGGTTTGCGCAGCTCGGGCGGCTCGTTCGGCGGGTATTCATCCGGCGGCGGGCACAAATAATTTTTACCCACGGAGGTCATCATGGGAATTGAATGGCTGCGGCCTGCCGCATTTTTTGGCTCCATCCTGTTCGCCCTGGTGGGCGTGCTGGTGTTCTGGCTCAGCTTCCTCATCATCGACAAGATCACGCCTTACGACCTGTGGCGCGAAATCGTCGAAAAACAGAACAAGGCCCTGGCCATGGTGGTAGCCGCCATGAGCTTAGGGATAAGCATCATCGTGGCCGCCGCCATTCACGGCGGCTAAAGCCACCCCGCCCATCCCCGCCACCGCGCCACCGCCTTCCGGGTGGCGCCGCGCCATGGCGCAGGCCACACAATACCGCCTGCTTTCACCGGCCCCCAGGCCCGACACCACCACCCCATGCCCACCCTCGACTGGCTCAACCGCGCCCACGCCTTCACCACCGCCGCCCAGGTGCCCTACCGCCTGCTGGAGAACGTCTCCACCCATGGCGATGCCGCCAGCGCACAAGGCAACCTGCTCATCCAGGGCGACAACCTCGAAGCCCTCAAGGCGCTGCTGCCGTTTTACCGGGGGCAGGTCAAATGCATCTTCATCGACCCGCCCTACAACACCAAAAGCGCGTTTGAGCACTACGACGACAACCTGGAACACAGCCAGTGGCTCAGCATGATGCTGCCGCGCCTGCAGTTGCTGCGCGACCTGCTCAGCGACGACGGCTCGATCTGGGTGACGATTGACGACAACGAGGGGCATTACCTCAAGGTGTTGATGGATGAGGTGTTTGGGCGGCGGAATTTTGTAGCGAACATCTTCTGGCAGAAGACGCACACACGCGAGAACAGAACCGACATTTCCGCTGTCCACGACCATTTGTTGGTCGTCGCGAAGAACCGCGACGGTTGGAAGGAAGTACGAAACTTGCTACCTTCTTCCGACGAGCAATTGGAACGTTTTACAAACCCAGACAACGACCCGCGCGGCGTTTGGGCTTCGCTACCGGCTCACGCGAAAGCCGAAAAAGGGCGACGTGAAGCTCAGTTTTTCACGATTACCACTCCGTCTGGCAGAAAGATAGATCCACCTCCGGGACGGTGCTGGCTCTATACGGAACCCCGCTTCTTGGAAATGGTTCAAGACGGACGCATCTGGTTCGGCGGGGACGGCAAAAATGCCCCAAGAGTTAAGAAATTTTTGTCTGAGGTACAGGCAGGGCTAGTACCGTCAACCTTCTGGCTGCATCAGGAGGTCGGCTCAAATGGCCGCGCCAAATCCGAATTGGTCGCGCTGTTTCCTGGTGAGACACCCTTCTCAACACCCAAGCCCGAAGCGCTCATCCAACGCATCATCCACATAGCCACCCACCCAAACGACCTCGTCCTCGACAGCTTCCTCGGCTCCGGCACCACGGCCGCTGTGGCGCACAAGATGGGCCGGCGCTGGATCGGCATCGAGATGGGCGAGCACGCTGCCACGCACTGCCTGCCGCGCCTGCAAAAGGTGATTGACGGCGAGCAGGGCGGCATCAGCCAGGCGGTGAACTGGCAGGGCGGCGGCGGCTTTCGCTTTATGCGGCTGGGTGCGCCGATCTTCGACGCCGATGGCTGCATCCACCCCGAGGTGCGCTTTGCCACGCTGGCCGCCTTCGTCTGGCAGCAGGAAACCGGCACCGCCTTTGACCCCGCGCGCGCCACGCCCGGCACGCCCGGCACGCCGCACCTGGGCACACACTCTGTTTTTGATAGCTATGAGCGCTTGCCAGACGGGCGCTTAGGGCCAATTTCATCTGAAACCCTGCCGCCAGCTCCGTCAGCCTCGCAAGCCCAGGGTGAACTCGGGTTGCAGGCGCCAGACGCGCTACCCCCGCCCGCTGCGGCACCCGCCCCCGTGCTGCGCAGCCGCACCGCCTACTACCTGCTGTTCAACGGCATCCTGGGCGACAAGCGCCCGGCCAGCGGCAATGTGCTGACCTCCGCCGTGCTCGATGCGCTGCTGGAACTGCACGCCCGCACCCCGCACCCCGAGGCGCCGCTGGTGGTGTATGGCGAGGCCTGCCGCCTGGGCGAAGCGCGCCTGGCGCTGGCGCGGGTGACGTTCAAGCACATTCCGTATGACGTGAAGGCGAGGTGACCGATGACCCCGTCCCACTTGACCGCATCCGAACTGCAAGACTGGCTGCGCGTGCGCTTTCCCAAAGAGGACGAACGCCATGAGTGGAAGGAGTGGAACAGCCTCAAGTCCAACATCTCGGGCCGCAAAGGTGACGACCTCGTGTCTTACGTCTCGGCCCTGGCCAACATGGAGGGCGGCTGCATCGTCATTGGCGTGCAGGACAAAACCCTGGCATTGACGGGTATTCAGGACTTTGCCGACTACACGGTGGACAACGTGGTGCACCGTGTGCTGGGCAAAACGCCGGGGCTGCCATCCATGGGGTTTCGCGTCGAAGAACTGTGCGCCAGCGACACGGGTGCCGTGGTGTGGCTGGTGCATGTGCCGCGCCATGCACCACGCGAGCTGGTGCTGGCGCACGACAAGGCTTGGCAGCGCGATGGCGACAGCCTGGTGGAACTGCGCGAGGACCGGCGCCGCGCCATCCTGACCGAGCACCTGGCGGGCGAGGACTGGAGCGGCGTCGTGGTGGCCGGGGCCACGCTCGCCGACCTGGACGAAGCCGCCATTGCCAAGGCGCGCGAGAAGTTCCTTGAAAAGCACCAGCGCGAGGATTGGGCCGCACAGATACCGCAGTGGAGCGCAGAGAAGCTGCTGGACAAGATCGGCCTGACTATCCATGGCCGCATGACCCGGGCTTGCCTATTGCTGCTGGGTAGCCGTGAAAGTGCCACGGCGCTGCTGTCGCCCCACCCGGCGGAAATCACCTGGAAGCTGGCGGCCGAGCGGGTGGCCGAGCACTTTCACCCGCCTTTTTTACTGACAACCACCAAGGTGGCGCAGTCCATCCGCAACCCCAACATCAAACTGTTTCCGGCCAATGAACTGCTGGCCGTGACCCTGCCGCGCTACGACACGAACACGGTGCTGCTGGAAGGGCTGCACAACTGCCTGGCGCACCAGGACTACGCGCAGGGCGGGCGCGTGGTGGTGGAGGAGTCCACCGGGCTGGTGCGCATGATCAACCTGGGCGGCTTTTTCGACGGCCAGCCCGACGACTACGCCAGCGGCATGCGCACCCCCGCCCGTTATCGCAATGAGCGCCTGGCCAAGGCCATGGCCGAGGTGGGCATGATCGACAAAGTGGGCTTCGGCATTCACGACATGGTGCTGGCGCAGCGGCGGCGCTTTCTGCCGCTGCCGGACTATGAAGGATCGTCCCCCCTGCGCACGGTCTTCAATGTGTACGGACAAGAGATTGACGAAAACTACAGCCACTGGCTGATGGAGCGCACGGACTTGCCCATTGAGCATGTCTTGTGGCTCGACCGGGTGCAAAAAAAGCGCAGGCTGGATACGGCGCAAGTGACTGAACTGCGCCGGGCCGGCTTGATCGAGGGCCGTAGCCCCAATTTGCATATCTCGGCCCAGTTGGCAGTGGCAACCGGGCAGGAGGTGGCGTACCTGAATCGGCGTCGCCCTGATGCCGATGATTACAAAACGGCCTTGTGCAGGCTGCTGGCGCTGGGGCCGCAGCCACGCGCCAAGGTGGATGAACTGCTGCTGCCCAAGCTGCAACTGTGGATACCTGACCTGGCCCAGCGCAAGGAATACGTCCGAACCCTCCTCAAGGAGATGACCAAGGAAGGGCGAATTCAGAACATTGGCGGAAAAACCAAGGCGGCCCGGTGGGCGCTGACGCCGGATGGCGGATCACCAAACAACCACCAGACACCACCAAACACCACCCAATCAAAGGTGGATTCTTCCCAATGAAATTTTAAAAATCTCTTTTAAATCAATAAGTTGCATTTGGGAAGGCTGCTTTTTTGTTCCAAACTTCCCCAATCACTTCCCAATTCATGACCTCCCTCACCCTCAAGTCCTACCAGCAAACCGCCCTCGACGCCCTGGGCGCTTTTGCCCGCGCAGCCCGCATCAAGGGCCCGGCGCTGGCCTTTGGCGAACTGGCGGGCCACCCGTACAACCTTGACGCCTTTGGCCCGCAGGTGCCTTGCGTGTGCCTGCGCATTCCCACGGGTGGCGGCAAAACGGTGCTGGCAGCGCATGCGGTGCCCCTGCTGGCGCGTGAGTGGCAAGGCAGCGATGCGCCCGTGGCGGTGTGGCTGGTGCCCAGCGATGCCATCCGCCAGCAAACGCTCAAGGCCTTGCAGACGCCCGGCCATGCCTACCGCGCCGCCCTGACCGATGCCTATGGCGAGGGCCTGCAGGTGTGCACGCTCGACGATGTGGCGCAGATCGCCCCGCCCGACTGGGGGCGCCATGCCGTGGTGGTGGTGGCGACCATCCAGAGTTTTCGCATCGAGGACGCGGGCCAGCGCAATGTGTACAGCTTTGCTGAGAGCTTTGAGCCGCATTTCAAGGGCGCGCACGATGGCGATCTGGCCTGCCTGCACGACCTGCCCGACGCCGTGGTGACGGCGCAAGACGCCGCGCAGGATGCCACGGGCGTGCTGGCGGGCTTTGTGGGCCAGCCACGCTGGAGCCTGGCCAACTGGCTGGCGCTGCACCGCCCCCTGGTCATAGTGGACGAGGCGCACAACACCAAGACGGACAAGAGCTTCACCGCGCTGCAGCGCCTGAACCCCGCGTTCATCCTGGAGCTGACGGCCACGCCGATTGCGCACAAGACCAATGTGCTCTACCACGTCAGTGCGCAAGAGCTGGCGGCCGAGGACATGATCAAGCTGCCCATCGTGCTGGCCGAGCACCCCGAGGGCTGGCCCGCCGCCGTGTTTGGCGCGGTGCAGACGCAACGCAAGCTGGAGGCCGAGGCGCTCAAGGACGAGGCCGAGGGCCACGGCTATGTGCGCCCCATCGTGCTGTTTCAGGCACAAAACCTGGGCGACGAAATGCCACCCGAGGCCCTGCGCCGCTATCTGGTGGACGAGCTCAACCTGCCAGACAACCAGATCGTGGTGGCCACGGGCACCACGCGCGGACTGGACGACATCGACCTGGCGGCGCGCCATTGCCCGGTGCGCTATGTGATTACGGTGCAGGCGCTGCGCGAGGGCTGGGACTGCCCGTTTGCCTATGTGCTGTGCAGCCTGCAAAAGCTGACCAGCGCCACGGCGGTGGAGCAGTTGCTGGGCCGCGTGCTGCGCATGCCGCAGGCGCGGCGGCGCGGGCGCGAGGCGCTCAACCGCGCCTATGCCCATGTGTGCGCAGCGGAGTTTTCTGCGGCGGCGCACGCACTGGCCGACCGCCTGATCCAGCACATGGGGTTCGAGGCGCTGGATGTGGCCTCGATGCTGGCGGCGCCATCGAGCTACCCGCTGTTTGGCGAAGAATATGATCAAAATTCGCCTGTAGCGCCCGCCCCGCAAGCGCTGATAGCTACAAATTTTGAAGCGATTGCGGCCACGCCCGAGCTGCTGGCGGTGCCCGGTGTGCAAGAGCAGACCATTGCGGGCGCGGCGCAGGTGGTGGTGGCGGGCCACATCGAGGCCCGCACCGAGGCGCTGATGCAGGCCCAGGTGCGCGGGCCCAAAAAGCAGGAGCAGCTGCGCGAGAAGGTGGCCCAGCACAACGCGCTGGTGGCCGCCAGCGTGGCCCCCGCATCGCGCGGCGTGCCTTTTGCGCCCGTGCCCACGCTGGCCTATCGCACCGACGCACAAGCGCCGCTGTGGCCGCTGGAGCAGGGTGCGGTGCTGGGCACGGTGGAGCTCGACCTGCTCAGCCCCCAGGCGGTGCAGCTGCCCGGCTTTCATGTGGCGCAAGAGCCTGACGTGATCGAGATCGATGTGCAGGACGCACGCGTGACGCTGCGCCCCACCGATGTGCAGCAAATGGCCATGGACTACGGCGCCAGCAGCATCACCGCCGAAACGCTGGTGCGCTGGCTGGACCAGTCGCTGCACAAGGCGCTGCACGCACCGCTGGCGGGCATCACCCAGTCGCAGCGCCGTGCTTTTTTGGCGGCGGTGGTGAACCACCAGCTGCATGCCTGCGGCCTGCCGCTGGTGGTGCTGGCGCAGGCGCGGTTTCAGCTGGCCCGGTGCATCGCGCTGCATGTGGGCGATTTGCGCGACCAGGCGGCCACGCGGCAGTTTCGCCAGCTGGTGCTGCAGCAGGGCCAGGCGGGCGCCTGGCTGGTCGAGAGCGATTGGGCCCGGCCCCATGTGTTTGAGCCAGGCCGCTACCCGGCGCCGGAGGCATCGCGCTACAGCGGGCGCTACCAGTTCACGCGGCATTACTTTGCCGTGCTGGCCGACCTGAAGGACGGCGGCGAAGAGTTTTTGTGCGCGCAGTTGATTGACCGCCACCCCAAAGTCCGGCAATGGGTGCGCAACCTCGATACCGCGCCCTGCGGCTTTGCCCTGCCCACGTCGCGCGGCCGGTTTTTTGCCGACTTTGTGGCCGAGCTGGTCGATGGCCGTGTGGCCTTGCTCGAATACAAGGGGGCGCATTTGCTGAGCGACCCGTATGAAACGGAAAAGAGCCAGGTCGGTGCGCTGTGGGCACAGGCCAGCGCGGGCAAAGCCGTGTTTGGGTGGCTGACAAAGCAGCAAGACGGCAAGAGCCTGGCGCAGCAACTCGATACGGTGCTGGCATGACACCTGCCACCGCGCCTGGGGCGCCACCCGGCGGCGCCCGCCCCATTGACATCGCCCTGCTCGCCAGCGTGTTCGTGGTGGCGGCCTGTGGCCTGCTGTATGAGCTGGCGGCGGGCGCGCTGGCGTCGTATTTGCTGGGCGACTCGGTGCTGCAGTTTTCCACCATCATCGGCACCTATCTGTTTGCCATGGGCGTGGGCTCGTGGCTGTCGCGCTATTTCGAGCGGCAGTTGCCCGCGCACTTTTTGCGCATCGAATTGCTGGTGGCGCTGATTGGTGGGGCGCTTCCAGCTACGCTTTTCATAGCAAATGCCTACGCGCCGGGCGCCTTCCGGTTTTTGCTGTACGGCATGGTGCTGGTGGTGGGCACGCTGGTGGGGCTGGAGATTCCGCTGGTCATGCGCATCTTGAAGCGCAACGTGGCACTGAAAGACCTGGTCTCGCAGGTGCTCACTTTTGATTACCTGGGCGCGCTGGCGGTGTCGCTGGCGTTTCCGCTGCTGCTGGTGCCGCAGCTGGGCCTCATTCGCACGGGCCTGCTGTTTGGCCTGATGAACGCGCTGGTGGCGCTGTGGGCGGTGTGGCTGTTTCGCTGGGAGCTGCGCCGCCTGCGCGCGCATGTGGCGGCCTGCGTGATGGTGCTGGGCCTGCTGCTGGCGGCGCTGGTGGGCGCCGAGCAGATCACCAGCTTTGCCGAGGACAAGTTCTACCAGGACCGCATCGTCTTTACCGCCGCCTCGCCCTACCAGCGCATCGTGGTCACCCACGGCAAGCAGGGCCACCGGCTGTTTTTGAACGGCAACCTGCAGTTTTCTGAGCGCGACGAATACCGCTACCACGAGGCGCTGGTGCACCCGGCCATGGCGGCGCACGGCGCGCCCAAGAAGGTGGCGGTGCTGGGCGGCGGCGACGGCATGGCGGTGCGCGAGATCCTCAAATACCCCTCGGTCGAATCGGTCACGCTGGTCGAGCTGGACCCGGCCATGACGCGGCTGTTCAGCGAGAACCCGACGCTCATGCGCCTGAACGGCGGGGCGCTGCAAAGCCCCAAGGTGCGCGTGGTGAACACCGATGCCTTTCAGTGGCTGCAAGATGGATCAGACCTTTTCGACGTGATCGTGGTCGATTTCCCCGACCCCACCAACTTTGCCATCGGCAAGCTCTACACCCACAGCTTTTACGCCCTGCTGGAGCAGCGCCTGGCCGCCAGCGGCTACGCCGTGGTGCAGACCACCTCGCCCCTGGTGGCGCGGCACAGCTTCTGGACCGTGGTGCAGACCATCGAATCGGCGGGCCTGCGCACGGCGCCTTACCACGCCCATGTGCCCAGCTTTGGCGAGTGGGGCTTCATCATCGCCAGCCGCCGCCCCTGGCGCCTGCCCGAGGCGCTGCCTGCGGGGCTGCAGTTTCTGAGCGCGGACACGCTGCCGCCACTGTTCGATTTTCCGCTCGACATGGCGCGGGTGCCCGCCGAGGTGAACCGGCTGTCGAACCAGGCGCTGGTGCACACCTACGAGCGCGAGTGGGGCCGCACCACGCCCTGACAAGGCCTGAAACAGGCCGAAATGGGCGCAGTCGCCGCTTCGGCACAATGGCCCCCATTGTTTACAGGTTGCCCAGATGCTCGACCGGTTTTTTGTTGTCAGTGCCGATCAGGTGGTGCTGAACGTTTTTTGGAGCCATGACCCCTGGCTCGTCGCCGTATCGGTGGCCCTGGCCATTGCCTCGTCCACCATGGCCCTCCACCTGGCGGGCCTGGCGCAGCGTGCGCCAGACGCCGCCAGCCGCCGCCTGATCATCCTGTCGGGCTCGGTGGCCCTGGGTGGTGGGGTGTGGTCCATGCATTTCGTCGGCATGCTGGCCTTCGAGCTGTGTGCGTCGGGCAACTTCAACCCGTGGATCACCATGGGCTCGGTCATTCCCAGTTTGCTGGCGTCCTGGGTGGCGCTCCAAGTGCTGGCGCAAGCGCAGGTCAGTACCCGCTCATTGCTTTTCAGTGGCACGCTGGTGGGTGCAGGCATTGGCGTGATGCACTACACGGGCATGGCCGCATCCGAGTTTGCTTCAGCCATGCGCTACGACGTGCCGGGTTTTCTGGCATCGCTGGTGTTTGCAGTGGTGGTGGCCTGCCTGGCGCTGTGGGTGCGCCTGCGGCTCAGCCGCGTGGCACGCATTCCGCGCTGGGCCGCCACTGCGCTGGGCGGCGTGGTCCTGGGGCTGGCGATTGCAGGCATGCACTACATCGCCATGGCGGCGTTGCGCGTGGTGTCGCCAGTGGCCGAACCGGCCGCTACCGGCTCGCATTCGGTGTACCTGGCGCTGGCCATTGCCATGATGGCGCTGGTCATGGGCCTGGTCATCACGGGGGCGAACGTGAGCATCCGGTTTCGCCAGCTGCTGCGCGAAACCCGGGCCAATGCCTCGCGCCTCAGTGCACTGGTCGACACGGCCGTGGACGGCATTATCATCATCGATACGCAGGGCACGGTGCGGCTTTTCAACGGCGCGGCCGAACGGCTGCTGGGCTGGACAGCCGCCGAGGTGATGGACCGCAACATCCACATGCTCATGCCCTCGCCCCACCGCGATGCGCACGATGGCTACCTGCGCAACCACCTCGAAACCGGCCTGACCAAGATCATCGGCTCGGCGCGTGAAGTGGAAGCGGTGCGCAAGGATGGCTCGCTCGTGCCCATCCGGCTGGCTGTGGGGCGAGTGGAGCAGCCGGGCGAGCCGCTGTTCGTGGGTTTTCTGACCGACCTGACCGAGCGCAAGGCGCTGGAGCGCGAGCGCCGTCAGGGCGAAGAGCAGCTGCGCTCTCTGGTCAGCAACCTGCCGGGCGTGGCGTTCCGCTGCCTCAATGGCGGCAGCTGGCCCATGCTGTTCATCAGCGATGCGGTGGTGCAGATCACCGGCTGGACAGCCGATGATTTTCTGCAGGGCCGCATCCATTTTGGCGACATCACCCACCCCGAGGACGCCGCCCACATCGCGCTGGATGTGGAGCACGCGCTGCAAACCGCGCGGCCCTACCAGGTGGAATACCGCATCAAGACCCGCGACGGCCACACGCGCTGGATGTCGGAAAGCGGCCGCGGCGTGCCGGACACGGACGGTGCCGTGCACTGGATCGACGGCGTCATCCTGGACGTCACGGACATCAAGGCGCGCAATGCCGAGTTTGAAGGCACGGTGCAGGCCATTGGCCGCTCGCAGGCCGCCGTGGAGTTTGATCTGCGGGGGCATGTCATTGCCGCCAACCCCAACTTCCTGGCGCTGACCGGCTACACCATGGACGAGGTGATCGGCCAGCCCCACGCCCTGTTCTGCCACCCAGCGTTGGTGCAAAGCGACGACTACGCCGCCTTCTGGCGCCGCCTGGGACAAGGGGATTTTGTAGCGGGCGAGTTCCAGTGGTTTGGCAAGGGCGGGCGCGAGGTGTGGATCCAGGCCACCTACAACCCCATTTTCGATGCCGAGGGCCAGGTATCGAAAATCATCAAGTTCGCCACCGACCTGAGCCAGCGCCGGGCGATGGAGGAGGACCTGCGCACCGCCAAGGACCGGGCCGAGCAGGCCGCCGCCGCGCGCAGCACCTTCCTGGCGAACATGAGCCACGAGATTCGCACCCCCATGAACGCCATCATCGGCTTCACCGAGGCGCTGCTCGACTCGCACCTGGAAAGCACGCAGCGCCGCCACCTGGGCACCGTGCACCACGCGGCGCGATCCATGCTGCGGCTGCTCAACGACATTCTGGACACCGCCAAGCTCGAGAAAGGCGCCGTGGAGCTGGAGATCGAGGCCTTCAGCCTGCGCGAGCTGTGCGACCAGATCCTGGCCTCGCTGCGCATCACCGCGGCCAAGAAGGGCCTGTCCCTGGGGCTGGACTACCCGCCCTCAGTGGCGGAGTTCTGGCAGGGCGATGCCTTTCGCATCCAGCAGATTCTGCTCAACCTCCTTGGCAACGCGATCAAGTTCACCCACGAAGGCAGCGTCACGCTGCGGGTCTCGGGCAGCGATGGCCACCTGCTGTTCGAGGTGGTCGACACCGGCATCGGCATCGACGAGGCAGGTCTCAAGCGCATCTTCGACCCGTTCTCGCAGGCCGATGCGTCCACCACGCGCCGCTACGGTGGCACGGGGCTGGGCACTACCATCGCGCGCCAGCTCACCGAACTCATGGGTGGCCACATCGCCGTGGCCAGCCAGATAGGGCAGGGCAGCACGTTCAGCGTGCGGCTGCCGCTGCAGGTGGCCTCCGAACACGACGGGGACCCCCACACGGCCGCCGTGCGCACCAAACCCCGCCTGGCGCTGCCCCCGCTGCGCGTGCTGGCGGTAGACGACGTGCCCGCCAACCTGGAACTGCTGGACATCACCCTGCAGCGCGGTGGCCACAAAGTGGTGCAGGCCCACAGCGGAGCCGATGCCCTGCAGGCCTTTGAAAATGAGCGCTTCGACGTGGTTCTGATGGACCTGCAGATGCCAGACATGGACGGCCTGGAGGCCACGCGCCACATGCGCACCTTCGAGCAGACGCAACGCCGCAAGCCCACCGCCATCGTGGCCCTGTCGGCCAGCGTGCTGGAGCAAGACCGCCGCAACGCGCGGGCGGCCGGCATGGACGGCTTTGCCAGCAAGCCCATCGAGCCGCTGCGCCTGATGGGAGAGATCGCACGCGTCATCGGCCTGCACGGGTTGGTGGACGACGCACCGCCCATCACCGGCTCGGCGCCCCTGGCGGCCGACACGCCCCACGGGCGCAGTGCCCCGGCGTTGCCGGCCATCGACTGGGAGCGGGGCGTGCGGCTGTGGACCCAGGCGCGCTACCTGCGCGAAGCCATTGCCCGGTTCCTGCAAGAGTCGGATGCCACCCTGGACGCCCTGCGCGCCCACGTGGCGGCCACCGATGTGCAGGCCCTGGTGGCCGCCGCGCACCGGCTGCGCGGCGCTGCGGGCAACCTGGCGCTGACCACCGTGCAGCGCCTGGCCGAGCGCCTGGAGGCCGCCGCGGCACACCCGGCCCACGCCAGTGCCCACCCGGCGCTGATTGACGCGCTGGACGCGGCGCTGGGCCAGGTGCGCCAGGCGCTGGACAGCCTGGACGCCCCCGACGCCAGCCCGCACGGCACCCCCGCCGTGCCCCATGCCCTGGGCGCGCCAGAGCGGTCCGAGGTGCTGGCTGCGCTCAACGCCATGACGCGGGCTCTGGCCACGGGAGAATTGCCCGATGGCCCCCTGGCCGTGCTGGAGCAGCACATGCCCGCAACCTGTCTGGATGGATTGCGCGAAGCCCTCGACCGTTTTGACTTTGACGATGCGCTGGACGCCTTGCGCACCTTGCACGCGCACGTCGAGAAGATACCCGCCCCATGATGCCTGCCGAAGACCCCCGCCCACGCCTGCTGCTTGTCGATGACGAGCCCACCAACCTGCAGGTGCTGCGGCACGTGCTGCAAGACGACTACCGCCTATTGTTTGCCACCGATGGTGCCCGCGCCCTGCAGATTGCCCAGCAACAAAAGCCGCAGCTCATCCTGCTGGACGTGATGATGCCGGGCATGGATGGCTACGCCGTGTGCGCTGCCCTGAAGGCCGAGCGCGACACGGCGGGCATCCCCGTGATCTTCGTCACGGCCCTCACGGACACCGCCGAAGAAACGCGCGGGTTTGACGCAGGCGCGGTGGACTACATCACCAAACCCATCAGCGCGCCCGTGGTGCGCGCGCGCGTGCGCACCCACCTGTCGCTGGTGCGCATGGACGAACTGCGCGAAACCCGCCTGCAGATCGTGCAGCGCCTGGGGCGCGCGGCCGAGTTCAAGGACAACGAGACCGGCATGCACGTCATCCGCATGAGCCACTTCGCCCAGGTGCTGGCGCTGGCGCTGGGGTATTCGGCCGCCTGGGCAGACGACCTGCTCAACGCGGCGCCCATGCACGACGTGGGCAAGATCGGCATCCCGGATGCCATCCTGCGCAAGCCCGGCAAGCTCACCGCCGAAGAATGGGACGTGATGCGCCGCCACCCCGAGATCGGCGCCGACATCATTGGCGAACACCCCTCGGGCGTGCTACGCCTGGCGCGCACGGTGGCCCTGTTTCACCACGAGAAATGGGACGGCTCCGGTTACCCCCATGGCCTTGCGGGCGAGGCCATCCCTCCAGAGGCGCGCATTGTGGCTTTGGCCGATGTGTTCGATGCGCTCACCGCGCGCCGCCCCTACAAGGAGCCCTGGCCCATTGAAGACACGGTGGCGCACCTGCGCGCGCAGGCAGGGCTGCATTTCGACCCGGCGATGGTCGATGCCTTCATCGCGCAGCTCCCCACCTTGCTGGACATCAAGAACCGCTGGCCTGACTGACCGAACCAGGCGCCCCTGGGGTGTCGCTGGTGGCTTAGAGTAGGGCCCATGCCCGTGACTTCTCCGCCCACTCCGTTCGGCCCTCCCCTCTCGCGGCGGCATTGGCTGCAAGCCAGCGGCGCCATGCTGGGCGGGGCGCTGGCCGGCTGCGACCGGGCACCGCGCACGCTCGCAGGCGGCTTCACCGGCATCGACATGGCGCGCGGCCATGCGCTGCGCGACCTGCTGGCCACCGGCACCCTGCCCGCGCCCGCCGTGGTGCGCCGCGCGCAGGTGGTGATTGCGGGCGGCGGCGTGGCCGGGCTGGCGGCGGCGCGCTCGCTGCGGCTGGCGGGGGTGGATGACTTCGCCCTGCTGGAGCTGGAGGACGAGGCCGGCGGCAACAGCCGCGGCGGCCAGGTCAACGGCATCGCCTGCCCGCTGGGCGCGCACTACCTGCCCGTGCCCGGCGACGACGCGCGCGAGGTGCAGGACCTGCTGGAAGAACTGGGCCTGCGCGAGCGCGTGGCCGGGCGCTGGCAATACGACGAGCGCTACCTGGTCCACAGCCCGCAGGAGCGCCTGTTTTTCGAGGGCGCGTGGCAAGAGGGCCTGCTGCCCGTGCAGGGCGTGCAGGGCGTGGGAGAGGCCACGCTGGCGCAATACCGGCGCTTTGCCGAACGGGTGCAGGCGCTGGGCAAGGCCGCGCGCTTCGCCATGCCCATGCTCAAGTCTTTGGATGCAAAACGGCCGCTGGCGCCCACCCATCAAGCGCTGGATGCTATAACTTTTGCTGCATGGCTGGACCAGGAGGGGCTGGATGACCCGCGCCTGCGCTGGTACCTGGACTACTGCTGCCGCGACGACTATGGCGCGGGCACGGCGCGCGTGTCGGCCTGGGCCGGCATCCACTATTTCGCCAGCCGCCACGGCTTTCATGCGCCGGGCGACGCGGCCGCCGAAGACCGCGAGGGCGTATTGACCTGGCCCGAGGGCAACGGCTGGCTCACCCAGCGCCTGGCCGCGCCGCTGCACGACGGCGGCCAGTTGCGCACGGCCTGCAGCGTGCTGCGCATCACCGAGGGACCCCGTGGCGTGCAGGTGGACGCTTTCAACCACGCCACCGACAGCGTGGAGCGCTGGCAGGCGCAGCGCTGCATCGTGGCGCTGCCGGTGTTCATGGCAGCGCGCGTGGTGCAGAGCCCGCCCGCCTTTTTGCGCCAGGCCGCGCAGCGCCTGTCGTGGGCGCCCTGGCTGGTGGCCAACATCCACATCGACGCACCGCTGGCCGACCGCCCCGGCGCCGCCCCCGCGTGGGACAACGTGCTGTACGGCGATGCCAACCCGGGCGGCCTGGGCTATGTCGATGCCGGCCACCAACGCCTGGACCCGCGCGCCGTGCTGGCCGGCCCTACCGTGCTCAGCTATTACCAGGCCCTGGGCGATGTGCCGCAAGCCCGCGCGCAACTGGCCACCCAGCCCTGGACGCACTGGGCCCAAGCCACGCTGGCCGCCTTGAGCGTGCCCCACCCCGACCTGCCGCGCCGCGCCACGCGCGTGGACATCACCCGCTATGGCCACGCCATGTCCATCCCCACGCCGGGTGTGCTGGGGTTTTTAGGTCAAATTGGCCTCAAACCCATATCTGATAAGCGCAAGCAGCTATCGAATGGTGAGCGAACCGCCTGGCTTCCCACCCCCACCACCGCCCGCCTGGCGTTTGCGCACAGCGACTGGTCGGGCTATTCGGTGTTTGAGGAAGCCTTCACGCGCGGGCATGGCGCGGGGCTGGCGGTGGCGCGGTAGCGGTGCGGGTCCACTTCGGCAGGGCGCATGTCAGTCATCAGGGCGTCACGGCCGGTGGTTACCTTTGCGGCATTGTTTTGTTTTCCGAATGCTGTTTGCCATGCCGATCCTCTCGCTCCCGCCCCTGAATGCCACCATTGCCGCCGTGCTGACCGTGACCGCCAGCGCCTGGGGCCTGCCCGCCGCCGCGCAGGTCGCCTGACCTTCCTCGCGCCAAGCGCGCAGCACAAGCCAATGAGGGGCTGACACTCCTTGCCTGACAATCCGGTGCTTGCTTTTTGCCTGCCGCCACCGTGACCTTCCCTCCCGTTTCCCGTCCGTCGCCAGTGCGCCTGCGTGCCCTGGCGCACCGCGACCTCGCGGACCTTCTTGCCGTGCAGCGGGCCTGCTATGGCCCGGGCTTTGTCGAGAGTGCCGAGGTGTTTGCGCGCCGCCTGGCCAGCCCCGCCAACTGCTCGCTGGTGCTGGAGCGCGATGGACAAGTCTGCGCCTATCTGGCGGCCTACCGCTCCGTGCTGGGCAAGGTCACGCCTTTGCACGGTGATTTCGAGCCGGCGGCGCAGGTCGACACGCTGTACCTGCATGACATGGCGGTGTTGCCCGCCTGCGCCGGGCAGGGCATGGCCCAGGCACTGCTGCAGTCGCTGTGGGACCACGCGGCGGCGCAGGGGCTGCGGCACACGGCGCTGGTGTCGGTGCAGGGCTCGCAAACCTATTGGCAGCGGCATGGCTACGCCCCAAGGCCGCTGGGCGACGCAGCGCAACGCGAACGGCTGGCCAGCTATGGCGCGGGCGCGGTGTACATGGCGCGCGCCATGGCGGCTGCAACAGATACGCCGCCCATGCGATAAAGACATGGGTGCTCCGCGCAGAACAGGCCGGGTGGCAAAATCTGCGTACCCCCTTCAGGAGTGCTGCCCGCCCTCGCAGGCCCTGCGCTCCGCAACGCACCCGGAAAGCCGCGCCACCATGTTCACAGGCATCGTCCAAGCCACGGCAGGCATCGCCGCCATCCACGACCGCGCAGGCCTGCGCACCTTCACGCTTGACTTCCCCGAGGGCTTCTGCCACGACTTGGGCCTGGGCGCCAGCGTGTCCACCGACGGCGTGTGCCTCACGGTGACGGAAATCCTCTCGCCCACGCAGGCCAACTTTGACGTGATGCTGCAAAGCCTGAACATCACCACGCTGGGCCGCTACCGCCAAGGCGACCGCGTGAACGTGGAGCGCGCAGCCAAGGACGGCGCCGAGATCGGCGGCCACCCGCTGTCGGGCCATGTCGATTTCACCGGCACGCTCATCGAGCGCCGCGAATTTGACAACAACCTGGTGTGGCGCGTGGCCGTGCCGCCCGAGTTTCGCAAGTATGTGTTTGCCAAGGGCTACATCGCCATCCACGGCGCCAGCCTCACGGTGTCGGAAGTGAACCGGGCCGAGGGCTGGTTCGAGGTCTGGCTGATCCCCGAAACCCGCCGCGCCACGGTGTTCGAGGGCAAGCAGGTGGGCGATGCGCTCAACATCGAGATCGAGCGCAGCACCCAGGTGGTGGTGGACACCGTGCGCGAGGCAGTGCACGAAAGCCTGGGCCGCCTGCAGCCGGTGCTGGAGGCGCTGCTCCAGGAAAAGGGCTTGTCGCTGGAAGATTTCGTGCAGCCGCCCGTGGTGCCGCACTGAGGCGCTGCAAGGCGTCATCAAGCGCTTGTCACGGCCCGTGGTCATAATGCGCGCCATGCCCAACCGCTGGAAACCCAATGTCACCGTGGCCGCCATCATCGAACGCGATGGCCGCTTTTTGCTGGTGGAAGAAGACACGGCCGATGGCCTCAGGCTTAACAACCCGGCCGGTCATCTGGACCCGGGCGAATCGCCCATCGAAGCCTGTGTGCGCGAGGTGCTAGAGGAAACGGCGCACGACTTCGCGCCCGCGGCCCTGGTGGGCGTGTACCTCAACCGCTTCACGCGCACGCGCACGGGCGACGACATCACCTACCTGCGCTTTGCCTTTGCCGGCACGGTGGGCACGCACCACGAATGGCGCGCGCTCGATGAAGGCATCGTGCGCACTGTGTGGATGACGCTGGACGAGTTGCGCGCCAGCGCAGGCCGCCACCGCAGCCCGCTGGTGCTGCAGTGCATCCAGGACTACCTGGCTGGGCAGCGCGCACCGCTGTCGCTGATCCACACCGATGCGAGCGTGCTGCAAAGCGCAGCGGCCCTCTGACGGGGCCGCTTTGTTGGTGCGAGGCAGCTGGGGCCTCGCTGGATTGGCGCTTCGAAGTCAGTCCACCATCAGCTTGCGCTCCTTGATGATGGCGGCCCACTGGGTCGATTCCTTCTTCATGAAGGCCGCGAATTCGGCGCGCGTGGTGGGCTGGGGCGTCAGGCCGTGCTTGAGCAAGGCTTCCTTCACGCCTGGGTCATTCAGTACCTTCACGATTTCCTGGTTCCAACGGTCCAGCAGTGGCGCGGGGGTCTTGCCCGGCGCCACGAAGGCATACCAGTTCAGCGCCTCAAAGCCGGGGAAACCCGACTCGGCCACGGTGGGGATGTTGGGCAGATAGGCCGGGCGCGTCAGGCCCGTGGTGGCCAGCGGAATCAGCTTGCCCGACTCCACATGCGGCATGGCGGTGGGCGGCGCGGCAAAGTACGAGGCGATGCGCTCGCCCAGCAGGTCTTGCAGCGCGGGCGCGCCGCCCTTGTAGGGCACATGGGTCATGTCGATGCCCGCGCGCTGGTTGAACAGCTCGCCCGCCAGGTGCGATGCCGAGCCCGCACCGGTGGAGGCAAAGTCCACGCTGCCGGGTTTCTTTTTGGACAACTGGATGAATTCGGCCAGCGTCTTCACGCCCGTACCCTTGTGCACCACCAGCACGTTCGGAAAGTTCACACCGCCCGAGATGGGCGCCAGGTCCTTGAACGGGTCGTAGCTGAGCTTCATCAGGTGCGGGGCGATGGTCAGCGGGCCGACCGAGCCGAACAGCAGCACCGAGCCGTCGGGTGCGGCGTTGGCCACAAACTGGTGGGCAATGTTGCCGCCCGCACCGCCCTTGTTGTCCACCACCACGGTCTGGCCAATGTTCTCGCCCAGTTTCTTGGCGATCAGGCGCGCAGCGGCATCGGCAGCGCCGCCCGCCGCAAAGCCCACCACCAGCGTGACAGGCTTCTTGGGCGGAAAGTCCTGCGCCAGCGCAGGGTTGCAGAAGGCCACAAAGGCAGTGGCCGCGGCGGCGGCCTGGATCAGGGTGCGTTTTTTCATGGTGGGTCTCCTGGTGTTGTTTCTAATGAAATGTGGCTGTAGCCCAGACCAATCGGGCGCTGGCAGCTATTGTTTTTGATGAATTTCAGTCACTACCCAGCCCGATCGGGTTGGGCTGGCGCTTTTCCACCGCGTGGCGCAACAGCGCGGCGGTGCGGAAGATGCCGTGGGCAAACTTGCCGTAGGGCAGCGTGGCAAACAGCGCCATCACCGCGCCCAGGTGCAGGCACAGCAGCAGCGGCAGGGCGGGTGTGCCACGGCCCAGCCACAGCGCCAGGCCGCTGGTGGCGGTGAGGAACAGCAGGGCGATGAAGCCCCGGTCCATGGGCTTTTGCGCGGCATCGCCGTGCTGCGGGTGGCGGCGCAGGTTCAGCCGCCACAGGCCGGCCGTGCCCAGCGCCAAGGCCACGCCGCCTGCCGCGCCCAGCAATTTGGGCAGGCTGGGCAGGTCGTAGGGGGCTGCCCAGCCGAAGGCATAGTGGTACACCGTGGCCACGCTGGTGGCGGCAAAGCACAGCATGAAGCCGTAGAACGTGAGGTGGTGAAAGCGCCGGCGCGACAGGGTGTAGGCGTCGTCCTCGTTGTGGCAGCCGTCGCCGTGGCCGCCGTCCAGGTATTTGAGGCGCAGCACCGCATCGGTGGCCTCGGCGGCGGCGGGCGTGGACAGCGGCGCGCCGCTGGTGGCTGGCGTCACGTCGCGCCAGAAGCGGCGCACGCCCAGCGCCAGCGCCAGCGTGGCAAACACGAACACCGGCGCAAACAGGCCCACCAGCAGGTTGTGCGGGAAGATGCCATAGAAGCCGCCCACCGGCGTGCCCCACAGGGCGCCCACGCCTGCGCCGCCAAGCGCAACGGCCAGCACCAGGAACAGCGCCAGCCCTGCGGCCAGCGCCAGCGACAGCGTGAGCCCCTGGCGCTGGTAGAGCTGGCCCAGCGCGGGCGGCCAGGCGTAGTCGGCATAGGTTTGCCCGCGCACCTGGGCCATGGCCTGGGGCACGTTCACCGCAAACTCGTGCGGCGGCGCGTATTGGCAGGCGTGCAGGCAGGCGCCGCAGTTGTGGCACAGGTTGGCCAGAAAGTGGATGTCAGCCTTGCCAAACTCCAGCCGGCGCGTCATGGCCGGGAACACGGCGCAAAAGCCCTCGCAGTAGCGGCAGGCGTTGCAGATCTGCATCTGGCGCGCCACTTCGGTCTCGGGGGCGGACAGCACGATCTCGCCGTTGGCCAGCGCCCTGGCGTCGCGCGTCAGGGCTTCAAGCGTTTGCATCATGTACTCCTGTTTTTGTAGCTGCTTGCGCTTGCTGGATGCGCGCTGGGGCCTTGTTTGACTGTAAAGCTGCTTGCGCCGCCTGCGTACCGGCAATGCGGCCAAACGCCGTGCCAATGCTCATGCCCACCCCGGCGGTGTAGCCCTTGCCCAGCACGTTGCCGGCCATCATTTCGCCCGCCACGAACAGGTTGTCGCTGGGCTGGTTGTTGAAGCGCACGGCGGCCGTGTCGTCGGTGTGCAGGCCGAGATACGTGAAGGTGACGCCAGGCTTGAGCGCGTAGCCATAGAACGGCGCCTGGTCGATGGGCCGCGCCCAGTGCGTCTTGGCGGGCGTGACGCCTTCGGTGCGGCAGTCGTCCAGGGCGGTGTGGTCGAAGCTGCCCACGCGGCAGGCGGCGTTGTAGGCGTTGAGGGTGCGCATGAAGGTGTCCACCGGCAGGCCCAACTTGTGCGCCAGCTCGGGCAGGCTGTCGGCCTTGACGCCCGGAAACACCGGCGGCATGAAGCGGCCAATGGCCTTGCTGTCGATGATCGAATAACCAATCTGCCCCGGCTGCTGCGCCACCAGGCGGCCCCAGATGGCGTAGCGCTTGGGCCAGAAGTCCTCGCCCTCGTCATAAAAGCGCTCGGCCTCGCGGTTGACCACCACGCCCAGCGAGACGCAGTCGATGCGCGTGCAGATGCCGCCGTCGTACAGCGGCGCGCGCGCGTCGATGGCCACCATGTGCGCCTGCGTCGGGTCGCCAATGCGGTCGGCGCCATGGTCTTCGAGCAGATGGCGCAGCAGCACGCCCTTGTTGTAGGCCGTGCCACGGATCAAAAAGTTGTCGGCCGGCCATTCGCCGCGCTCGTTCTGGCCCCAGGCCTCGCGCAGCCATTCGCGGTTCGATTCAAAGCCGCCCGCGGCCAGCACGCAGGTTTTGGCGGTGATGCGCTCGGGTTTGCCGTTCACGGTGCAATGCGCGGCAATGAAGCGGCCGTTCTCGATCTCGATGCGGTCCACCGGCGCTTCATAGCGGATCTGCACGCCCAGCTTTTCCGCGCTGCGGTAATAGGCATTGACCAGCGCCTTGCCGCCGCCCATGAAAAAGGCATTGGTGCGCGCCACATGCAGCGCGCCCGACAGCGGCGGCTGAAAGTGCACGCCATGGCTGCGCATCCAGTCGCGGCAGTTGCTCGACGCCCGAATCACCAGGCGCGCCAGGTGTTCGTTGGTCAGGCCGCCCGTCACCTTGAGCAGGTCTTGCCAATACTCTTCTTCGGGGTAGGCATCGACCAGCACATCCTGCGGCGCATCGTGCATGCAGCGCAGATTGCGCGTGTGGCCCGAGTTGCCGCCGCGCCACTCGCGCGGGGCCGATTCAAGCAGCAGCACGCTGGCACCGGCCTCGCGGGCCATCAGCGCGGCGCACAGGGCAGCGTTGCCGCCGCCGATCACCAGGACGTCGGGGCTCATGGGCAAGTTCTTTTCATCATTCATGGGGGTAGGGGAATGTAGAAAGAACACCGCCGCTTGCGCAGGGGCCGCGCGGCATGACCCCATCACGGATCGTGATGGGTGAAAGACATTCGGCAAAAACCGCCCTTGCGTTGGGTCGGCGTCAGCAAGCCGTGGCATCCTCAGCACCCATAAAGGTATGAGCACCAAACTTCCCATCAACCTCACCGACCTGCTGCGCCAGCGCACGGTCGAGGGCGAACGCATCGAATACAAGGCCGGATGGAATCCGGATGCAATCCTCCGTACCCTGTGCGCCTTTGCCAACGATTTTGAAAATCTCGGCGGCGGTTATGTAGTGATCGGGCAGGATTGCGATGCCAGCGGTGAGCCGGTGTTTCCGCCCGTGGGGCTGGCCGACAACCAGCTCGACAAGATTCAGCAGGAGTTGCTGGCTGCTTGTCAGTTGATTCAACCGCCGTATTTCCCGGTATTGAGCCTGGAGAAAGTGGATGGGCGCAATCTGATAGTGCTGTGGGCTCCGGGTGGACAGAACCGGCCCTACAAAGCGCCGGAAGCCGTCACTGCCAACAAGAAAACCTGGCGCTACTACATCCGGCGCTACAGCAGCACGGTCGAGGCCAAGGGCGAAACCGAGCAGGAGTTATTGAGCCTGGCCGCCAAGGTGCCGTTTGATGATCGCTACCACCCGTCGGCACAGATGGATGATTTATCCAAACCGCTGATGCAGGCTTTCTTGCGGGAAGTGGGCAGCGCGCTGGCGGCAGATGCGCCCGGATTGTCGGTCGAGGCCTTGGCGCGGCAGATGAATGTGGCGGGCGGCCCCACCGAGTCGCCGTGGCCCAAGAACGTGGGTCTGCTGTTTTTCAACGAGGCGCCGGAGCGGTTCTTTCCCGGTGTGCAGATCGATGTGGTCTGGTTCCCCGAAGGCGCGGGCGGAGATCGCTTCGAGGAAAAAATCTTCAAGGGGCCGCTGGCGCGGATGACACGCGAGGCATTGAGCTACATCCAGCGCAACTACCTGCGCGAGACGGTCATCAAGCACCCAGACCGCGCCGAAGCCACACGGGTCTGGAACTTCCCCTATGCCGCCATCGAGGAAGCCTTGGTCAACGCGGTCTACCACCGGTCTTACGAAGAGCGCGAGCCCATCGAGGTGCGCATCAGCCACGAGGATTTGGTCATCCTGAGCTTCCCCGGCCCGGATCGGTCGATCCGGCTGGAGGACTTTCAGGCAGGGCGTGCGGTCAGCCGCCGCTACCGCAACCGACGGATTGGCGAGTTCCTGAAAGAACTGGATCTGACGGAAGGCCGCTCGACCGGCATCCCCAAAATCCTCAAGGTGATGACCGCGAATGGCTCGCCCACACCACTGTTTGAAACCGATGATGACCGACTTTCGTTTGTGATTCGCTTGCCCTGCCATCCGCACGCCGTGGGCGCAACCATGGCCACCGAGCAAGTCACAGGGGAAGTCACAGGGGAAGTCACAGGGGAAGTCACAGGGGAAGTCACAGGGGAGGTTGAGCGCCTGCTGCGCGCGATGGCGGGCGAGATGCCCCGCCATCTGATCCAATCCACGCTGGGCCTCAAAAGCGCAGAGCACTTCCGTATGGCTTACCTCAAGCCCGCGTTGGAGGTGGGCGTCATCGAAATGACAGTGCCCGACAAACCACGCAGCAGCAAGCAACGCTACCGCTTGACTGACTTCGGTCAACACTGGCTACAGACGCGGCCAGGCAACGCTGCGGACTGAAGCGGGCGCTTGGGTCGTCCGTTTTTTCTATCGGCTGGCTGCCAGAACCCCTCACCCGTTGGCTGCGGTGGTCAACCTCGCGCCAATCCACCGCCCCGACTGCACCAGCTCGCGCACGCAGTCGCCCAGCACCACGCGCGCGGCCAGCGCGGCGGGTGAGAGCTCGTCGTCCGACAGGCTGCACAGCGCAGCGGGCCGGTAGGCCGGGCCATCTGCAATTTCGGCCAGCACAAAGCGCTGCGCCGCGTCGGGGTAGCGGCCCACCGCCGCCCAGGGCTGGATGGTGCTGCCCAGGCCCATGTCCACCGCATCCATCAGCAGCGCGAGTGAGTCGATTTCCATGGCCATGCGCGGCGCCACGCGCGCTTGGGCAAAGGCGGCATCCAGCCGGCTGCGCAGGCCGTGCGGGCCGGTGGGCAAAATCAGCGGCTCATCGCCCAGCTGCGCCAGGGCCACCTTGCCCGCTGGCAGTGGCTGCTGCGCCGGGTGGTGCGCCGAGCGGATCAAAAACAGGCGCTCTTCCAGCAGCGGCAGCACGCTCCAGCGGCGTGCGGGCTGGGTGTCAAACAGCACGGCCAGGTCGAGCTGGCGCGCGTTGAGCATGGTCGACAGGTGCCCCGACAGGCTGCCCACCATGTGCAGGCGCACATCGGGGTAGCGCTCGTGCATGGCGCGCATCAGCGGCACACCCAGCACCGACGCTGTGGTGGGCGACAGGCCCACGCTCACGCTGCCCGTCAGCCGCGCCTGCTGCGCCGCCCGCGCGGCCTGGTCGGCATGGCGCAGCGCCAGTTGCGCCTCGCGAAAAAACGCCAACCCCGCCTCGGTGGGCACCGCGCCCTTGGCCGTGCGCTGCAGCAGCCGGGTGCTGAGCTCGCCCTCCAGGCGGCTGATCTGCTGGCTCAGCGCCGACTGCACCATGTTCAGGTCGAGCGCGGCCCGGCCCATGGAGCCGAGCTCGACGATGCTGACGAAGTAGCGGAGTTGGCGCAGTTCCATGGGGGTCCTTTTTGCCGGAGTGTTACACCCCTCGAAGCACACTGAATTCTCTGAACAGTCGCGCCGGTAGCGGAGTGTGCATTTTCCAGATGATGTTCATGGGTCGATCGCCCTCGGCCGACTCCAGCGCCACGGGGCCGCAGGCGCGGTAGGCCTCACCCTTGCGCGGCCTCACGAAAAGTTGGAACTGCCAGCCATTGGTCGCGCTTTCGAGGTAGCGGCGGCCACCTGGCGTGTCCGGGCCAGCGCTGTTCTGGCTTTGCCAATGAAAGCGCTCCGCGCTGACCGCGTAGTCGTGGTACGCGATGCGATCGTGGTAGCCCTCACTCTTGTCGAGCGTGACGAACAACAGCTCGGTTTTGCGGCTGATCAATGACAAGGTGCCCGCCTGGAAGGGTACGCGGCGCGACGCCGTCAGCCAGCCCACCGCAGTGAGGATTTCACGCACACCATACGCAGCGTGCAGACACAACGGCGTGTCTTCAAGACCGGGAACCGGATGCGCGCCCAAGGTGCTGCGGGCCTGCAGCAGCGCAGACAACTCCACCAGTTCTGCCGCAATGGCGGGGTGCTGCGCCACACGCGCCATGAAGGCCTCGTGCCCGCCGGCCTGCTCATGGCGCCCATCAATCTGGTAGGCCAGCATTTGCACGCCCAATGCTTCCTCTGCCGTGGGCACCTGCGAATCTTTGTGACGCGTGCCGACTGCAGCCATCACATCGAGCCGACGCGGATCATCTACGTGTAGCAGGTCGCCAAAGCGGCGGCTGAAATAGTCCTCCTCCGGGCCAGGTTCGGCCACCATCAGGCCCGCATCGCGCTTCAGTGCCGTCCAACCACTACGGCCTTGGCCGGTGCCAGCGCGGTAGACGTCTTCCAGGTCCAGTGCCTGGTCGTGCAGAAAATCGGCCAACTGCACGGTCGAGCGGCCACGCAGCGCGGCGTAGGTCTGCAGCTCGGTCTTCAGGCGCCGCCAGTTCTGCGATATCAAGGCCCGCAAACCTTGCAACACCTGCTCGCGCGTCTGGCGTTGCAGGTGAATATGGCAACCGGGCGGCAAACTGCCAAACCCGTTCTCCACACCGTCGGTCAGCTCGCGCCGCGACAAGCCGGTCAGGCTCGACAACAGGCGGTCAAACCGAAACTCCGTGCGGTGCTGGCCCACAAAGTCGAGCACCAGACAGCTTTCCTTGCCGGGAGCCAGACGCAGGCCACGGCCAATCTGCTGCTGAAACAGCACCGGGCTTTGCGTGGGCCGCAGCAACAACAGTGTGTCTACCATCGGCAGGTCAATGCCTTCGTTGTAGAGATCGACTGTCACCAACGCGCACAACTCGCCGTCAGTCAAGCGCTGTGGTGCCCGGCGCCGCTCTTCACTCGCCGTCGTGCCGACCACACAAGCCGCAGGCAGCCCCGCGCGATTGAGCCAATTGGTCATGAATTCGGCGTGGGCCACCGACACACAGAAAACGATAGCCCGTGACTGCCCTGCGTCGGACGCCAAGCGGCGCCATTCATTGATGACGAGTCGGGCGCGAACGTCGTTGCCCGTGACCAGGTTGTCCACCGCCTCCCGTTCCCCCGGCCGGTCCCAAGGCACTTCCGAGAAGTCGGTGGCGTCGTCGCAGGCGTAGTACTCAAACGGCGCCAGCAGTTGCAGGTCCAGCGCATGCCACAGCCGCAGCTCCACCGCCGGGCTGCCGTCTGGCCGTGCATCGAAATACTGCACGATGGGTTGGCCGTCGCTGCGCTCAGGCGTGGCTGTCAGCCCAAGCAACACGTTGGGGCGAACGGCTTTGGCAAAAGCATCAAACCGGTCGGCAGCCAAGCGGTGGCATTCGTCCACCACCACCGTGTGCCAGTGGTCGGCGCCCACGGTGGCCACAAGATCGCGGCTGGTCAGGCTGTCGATGGTGGCGAACAGATGGTTCCAGCGTTCGGGTTGGCGGCTGCCGGTCAGCAGCTCACCGAACTCGGGGTCACGCAGCACCTCGCGGTAGGTGCGCAAGGCCTGGCGCAGGATTTCCTCGCGGTGGGCCACAAACAAAAGGCGCGGGTGCCCGCCTTCGTTGCGGCAGGTGTTGCGGTAGTCGAACGCGGCCACTACCGTCTTGCCGGTGCCGGTGGCAGCCACCAGCAGGTTGCGGCTGCGACCGTGGGCTCGTTCGTTGGCCAACTGCTCCAGCATCTCCTGCTGATAGGTCTTGGGCTGGAGGTCAAAAAAGCTGATGGCGGTCGAGGGTTCGCCACCAAACGACTCGCGGCCCAGCGCCGCTGCCAGGGCCTGCCGGTGTTCAACGTTGTCCGGGTCGTAGCGCTGGAACTCGCTGTCGGCCCACAGCGTCTCAAAATGGGCCACAGCACGGGCAAACAGGGCCTCTTGCGCCCGCTGGGTCAGTTTGACGGTCCACTCCAGCCCACCGGTCAATGCAGCGCCCGAGAGGTTGGCACTGCCGACATACGCCGAACCGAAGCCTGTCTTGCGCTGGAAAAGCCAGGCCTTGGCATGCAGACGGGTACGCCGGCCATCGAGCGACACGCGCACTTCACACCCAGGCAGGCGTGCCAGCTCGTCCAGCGCACGCGCCTCGGTCGCGCCGGTGTAGGTGGTGGTGAGGATGCGCAGACGGGTCTTGCGTGGCGCCTGCCCTGTTGGTTGCGCGCCCATGGCCGTGATCTGCTGCAACACGTCCTGCAGCTTGCGCACGCCGGAGACGGTGATGAAGCTGACCAGAATGTCCACCTGGTCGCTGGAGGCCAGCTCACGGCGGATTTCCTGCAGCAGCGAAGGCGAGCCTTTTCCGGCGGTAAAGAGCCAAGGCACCCCCAGACCAATCTCTGGCGACGCCGGGAACTGCTGGTCACGCTGGACCGCCCGCAGGACCCGCAACGGAGAGGCAATCAGGTCAATGACATCCGCGGATGGACCAGTGCCCACCTCACCAACACCACCCACGAGCCGCTGCCGCAGCATCACCAGAAGCCCGTTGACCAGCTCCAGTTGCGCTTTGACTTTGTCCGCATCCTCGCCGGGCAGGTCGTCGAGGAGTGTCCCAAGTTGCCGCGTAATGGCATCGGTTAGAAATTCAGTCGCTCCGCCCTTCAAGGGCGACACATCTGCGCGAGACGGAGCCAGCTCAGCGAGCGAACGGGCCAGACCCTCGGTCAACAGCAAGTCGTACAAACCATCGGGCAATGCCATCGTCGTCCTTGGTAGGGGGTGCGGTGGCCTGGATTGTCCTGGCAACGCACACGACCAGAAAGCAAAGGACAGATGAATTGCAAAAGCCTGTTCGGCGCCCCAGCATCGACTGCCCTCGAAGGCATGGATAAAAGGTTACTGGGTTTTTATAAAAAATAGGCCTTGGCCTTTATTCATCAAGCGTCATAAGCTACATATTCAATAGCAGTTGTCTTGGGTAACACGGCGATAGCCGGATAATCCCGTCCATGAAAAAGCAACGCGTTGTCGTGGGCCTGAGCGGCGGAGTGGATTCCGCCGTCACCGCCTACCTGCTCAAACAACAAGGCCACGAGGTGGTCGGCATCTTCATGAAGAACTGGGAGGATGACGACGACAGCGAATACTGCTCGTCCAACATCGACTTCGTGGACGCCGCCGCCGTGGCCGATGTGATCGGCATCGAGATCGAGCACGTCAACTTCGCGGCCGACTACAAAGACCGCGTGTTCGCCGAGTTTTTGCGCGAGTACCAGGCCGGGCGCACACCCAATCCCGATGTGCTGTGCAATGCCGAGATCAAGTTCAAGGCCTTTCTCGACCACGCCATGCGCCTGGGGGCCGAGAAGATTGCCACCGGGCACTATGCGCGCGTGCGCCAGAACGCAGCCACGGGCCTGTTCGAGCTGCTCAAGGGCCTGGACCCGTCCAAGGACCAGAGCTATTTTTTGCACCGGCTGAACCAGGCGCAGCTGTCCAAAACGCTGTTCCCCGTGGGCGAGCTGCACAAGACCGAGGTGCGCCGCATTGCCGAAGAAATTGGCCTGCCCAATGCCAAGAAGAAGGATTCCACCGGCATTTGCTTCATTGGCGAGCGGCCGTTTCGCGAGTTTTTGAACCGCTACATCAGCCACGCGCCCGGCCCCATCCAGGACGACCGGGGCCGCACGCTGGGCCAGCATGTGGGCCTGAGCTTTTATACGCTGGGCCAGCGCCAGGGCCTGGGCATTGGTGGCGTGAAAGCCAAGGGCGCCGAGCTGAAGGCCGCGCTAGAGCGGGGCCAGCGCGGCGTGGGTGAGCACGAACCGTGGTTTGTGGCGCGCAAGGATATGGAAAAAAACGTGCTGCGCGTGGTGCAGGGCCACGACCACCCCTGGCTGCTGTCGCACCGGCTTGATGCCCAGGATGCCAGCTGGTGCGCGGGCCATGCGCCCGCGCCGGGCCCGTACGCCGCCAAGACGCGCTACCGCCAGCAGGATGCGGCCTGCACCGTGGTGAGTGCGGTGGGCGCCGACTTTCGCCTGGAGTTTCCCGAGGCGCAGTGGGCCGTCACGCCAGGGCAAAGTGCCGTGCTGTACGACGGCGAGGTGTGCCTGGGCGGCGGTGTGATTGCGGCGGTGGACCCGTCGGCCTGAAAGTTTTGATGAAAATGGCTGCTAGCGCTTGCTGGATAAGCGCTAGCAGCTATTAATTTTGATGCGCTGCGTGGGGCGATGTGGCCGCCAATGCCTTGTGTCGCCGCAACGGTTCAGGCCGGGCGCTGGTTGCCCAGAAAAAAAAGCCTGCCAACTATGTGTTGGCAGGCTTTTTTGTTCGCTGAAGCGTTGGCTGTCAGAACGGAATGTCGTCATCCATGTCATCAAAGCCCGAGGCAGCGCGCGGTGCCTGCGCCGCTGGGGCCGGCGCGGGCCGGGGGGCGGGTGCTACAGGGCGTTGTTGCATGGGTGCTGGCGCGGCGCGGCGCGGGGCCTGGTCGTAGCCGCCGCCGGAGTCTCCGCCATAGCCGCCGCCGTCGTCATGGCCGCCACCTTGGCCGCCCATGCCTTGGCGGCCGCCCAGCATCTGCATTTGGTCGGCGCGGATTTCGGTGCTGTATTTCTCCACGCCGGCCTGGTCGGTCCACTTGCGGGTGCGCAGGCTGCCTTCCACGTACACCTGCGAGCCCTTGCGCAGGTATTGGCCCACGATCTCGGCCAGGCGGCCGTTGAAGACCACGCGGTGCCACTCGGTGGCTTCCTTCATTTCGCCGGTCTGCTTGTCTTTCCAGCGATCGGTGGTGGCAATCGTCACGTTGGCCACCTGGTCGCCGCTGGGGAAGGTGCGCATTTCCGGGTCGCGGCCCAGGTTGCCGACGATGATGACTTTGTTGATGGATGCCATGGTGGTGTCTTTGCCTTCAAGGGATAAAAAGCGCCGGATGTGAGGGAATTCCAGGCGCCAAAGGGTGCATTGTGCCGCAAGCGGGGGTGGCGTTCGCCCGCTGCGGCCAGGCAAATTTCAGTGCCCGCCGCCCGCGCTGCGGCCCACGGGGCGCAGAGGCCAGGTCAGCACCAGCCACAGGGCGGTCAAGGCGGCGGTGGCGGCAAACAGCCCGGGTGCGCCGGCCCATTTGACCAGTGCGCCGCCCAGTGCGCCGCCGGCAAACAGCCCCAGCGACTGCAGCGTGTTGTAGCTGCCCAGCGCCGCGCCGCGCACCGGCGCTGGTGCCATGCGCGACACCAGGCTGGGCTGGCTGGCTTCGAGTGCATTGAAGCCGCAAAAGAACAAAAACATCAGCGGCCCCAGCACCCACAGCGTGGGGGTGGCGCCGCTGGCCGAGAGCAGCCCCAGGCCCACCTGCACCAGCAGCACCAGGGCAATGGCGCCCAGCAGGGCGCCGCGCAGGCGGCCGCGCCGCTCCATCGCAAACAGCCCCCCCATGGCCACAAAAGACAGCACCACGGCCGGCAGATACACCTGCCAGTGGTGGTCTTTGGTCAGGCCCGCCTGCACCAGCATGGCCGGCACGGCCACCCACATCGACAACTGCACGGTGTGCAGCACGAACACGCCCAGGTTCAGGCGCAGCAGATCGGGGTTGCGCCACACATCGGACACACTGCCGCGCGGTGCGTTTTTGTGCTCAGCCGACTCGGCCGGCACCCACCACAGCACCACGGCCACGCCCGCCAGCGCCAGTGCGCAGGTCAGGCCAAACAGGCCGGCCAGGCCGATATGGGCCGTCAGCACCGGGGCGGCCACCAGCGCCACGGCAAACACCAGGCCGATGCTGCCGCCCACCAGCGCCATGGCCTTGGTGCGCACGGCGTCGCGCGTCTGGTCGGCCAGCAGGGCTGTTACAGCAGCCGACACGGCGCCGGCGCCCTGCAGCGCGCGGCCCACCAGCAGGCCGGTGAGCGAATCGGCCAGCGCCGCCAGCAGGCTGCCCGCCGCAAACACCAAGAGGCCCAGCACGATGACGCGCTTGCGCCCGAAGCGGTCGGACGCCATGCCCAGCGGCAGTTGCAGCACGGCCTGGGTGAGGCCATAGATGCCCATGGCCAGGCCGACCAGCGCGGGGTCGTCACCGCCGGGGTATTTGCGTGCCTCCAGTGCGAATACGGGCAGCACGAGAAACAGGCCCAGCATGCGCAGCGCAAAGATCAGCGCCAGGCTGATGCTGGAGCGGCGCTCCAGCGGCGTCATGGCCGTGGCGGGGGTGGCAAGGGTGGGTGAAGGGGTTTGGGGGGGCACGGTAATGTCGGACACGCTCAAAAGGGGCCGTTTGGCCCAGGGGGCCGAGGCAGCACAAGCGATAAAGCGCCTGATTGTCCGCGATCCGCGCGCGGCGCACCTGGGCGGCGCCCCCATGGAATGCCCTGCGTCACTATCATGGTGGGTTTTTCTGCTTTTCTGGCGTGCGCCCCACTGTGAACCCTTCCCTCCCCCAACGTCCTGCTGACGATCAGCCTTCTGGCCCCTCGGGCCGTTACCTGGGCCACGCCCTGGCGCAGGCGCGCATCAGCATCCGCGGGGCGCGCACGCACAACCTCAAGAACATCGACCTCGACATCCCGCGCAACCAGCTGGTGGTGATTACCGGGCTGTCGGGCTCGGGCAAATCGAGCCTGGCGTTCGACACCCTGTATGCCGAGGGCCAGCGGCGCTATGTGGAAAGCCTGTCGGCCTATGCGCGGCAGTTTCTGGGGCGGCTGGACAAGCCCGATGTGGACCTGATCGAGGGCTTGTCGCCAGCGATTTCCATCGAGCAGAAGGCCACCAGCCACAACCCGCGCTCCACCGTGGGCACGGTGACCGAGATCCACGACTACCTGCGCCTGCTGTATGCCCGCGCCGGCACGCCGTTTTGCCCCGACCATGGCCTGCCGCTGGCAGCGCAGACCGTGAGCCAGATGGTGGACGCCGTGCTGGCCCTGCCCGAGGACACCAAGCTCATGGTGCTGGCCCCCGTGGCGCGTGAGAAAAAGGGCGAGTTCACCGAGTTGTTCGCGCAGATGCAGGCGCAGGGCTATGTGCGTTTTCGCGTCGATGGCCAGATCTACGAGCACGAAAACCTGCCCCAGCTCAAGAAGACCGAGAAGCACGACATCGACGTGGTGATCGACCGGGTGAAGGTGCGCGCGGACCTGCAGCAGCGCCTGGCCGAGAGCATCGAGGCGGCCCTGCGCGTGGGCGGGCACGAGGGCAACGGCCGCGTGCTGGCGCTGGAGATGGACACGGGGCAAGAGCACCTGTTCAGCAGCAAGTTCGCCTGCCCGGTGTGCAGCTATTCATTGGCCGAGCTGGAGCCGCGCCTGTTCTCCTTCAACTCGCCCATGGGCGCCTGCCCCGCGTGCGACGGCATCGGCCAGCGCGAGGTGTTTGACCCGACGCGTGTGGTCGCCTTCCCCAGCCTGAGCCTGGCCAGCGGCGCCATCAAGGGCTGGGACCGGCGCAACGGCTACTACTTTGCCATGCTGGAGAGCCTGGCCAGGCACTACGCGTTCGACATCGATGCGCCGTTTGAATCGCTGCCCGCGCCGGTGCAGCAAGCCATCCTGCACGGCTCGGGCGAGGAAGAAATCGCCTTCAGCTACATCATGGACAGCGGTGCCTCCAAGGGCAAAGCGATCGTCAAGAAGCATGTTTTCGAGGGCATCCTGCCCAACATGGCACGCCGCTACCGCGAGACGGATTCGGTGGTGGTGCGCGAAGACCTGGCCCGCTACCGCAGCACCCAGCCCTGCCCCGAATGCCACGGCGTGCGCCTGCGCCGCGAGGCCCGCCATGTGAAGCTGGGCGAGGGCGAACAGGCCCGCGCCATCTATGAGGTGAGCCACGCCACGCTCAGCGCGGCGCACGCCTGGTTCAATGACTTGAAGCTCAGCGGCGCCAAGGCCGAGATTGCCGACAAGGTGGTGCGCGAGATCGCCACGCGCCTGCAGTTTCTGAACGACGTGGGCCTGAGTTATTTGAGCCTGGACCGCAGCGCCGAAACCCTGAGCGGCGGCGAGGCGCAGCGCATTCGCCTGGCGTCACAGATCGGCTCGGGCCTGACGGGTGTGATGTATGTGCTCGACGAGCCCAGCATCGGCCTGCACCAGCGCGACAACGACCGCCTGATCGCCACGCTGCAGCACCTGCGCGACATTGGCAACAGCGTGATCGTGGTCGAGCACGACGAAGACATGATGCGCGCCGCCGACCAGGTGATCGACATGGGCCCCGGCGCGGGCGTGCACGGCGGGCGCGTGATGGCGCAAGGCACCTACGACGAAGTGCGCGCCAATGCGCAGTCGCTCACCGGCAAATACCTTTCGGGCGCGCTGTCGATTGCCGTGCCCCGGCGCCGCACGCCGTGGCTGCCGGTGCTGGAGCAGCCCGCGCCGGTGGCGGAGGCCAAGGCCAAGTCGCGCTTTCCGCAAACCGAGGCCAGCAAGCGCCGCGCCGAGCGCATGGCCGAGCACCACGCACGCCAGGGTGCCGTGCAGGCGCTGCGCGTGGCGGGCGCCAGCGGCAACAATTTGCAGGGCGTGACGGTGGACTTCCCCGTCGGACTGCTCACCTGCGTGACGGGCGTGTCGGGCTCCGGCAAGAGCACGCTGGTCAACGACACGCTGTACAAAGCCGTGGCACGCCAGCTGTACCGCGCGCACGACGAGCCCGCACCGCACGAAGAAATCGTGGGCATCGAGTATTTCGACAAGGTCATCAACGTTGACCAGAGCCCCATTGGCCGCACGCCGCGCAGCAACCCCGCCACCTACACGGGCCTGTTCACGCCGATCCGTGAGCTGATGGCCGAGACCAACACCGCCAAGGAACGCGGCTACGGCCCGGGGCGCTTCAGCTTCAACGTGGGTGCAGCAGGTGGTGGGGGCCGCTGCGAAGCCTGCCAGGGCGACGGCATGGTGAAGGTGGAAATGCACTTTTTGCCCGACGTGTACGTGCCCTGCGACATCTGCCACGGCCAGCGCTACAACCGCGAGACGCTCGAAGTGCTGTGGAAGGGCAAAAACATCGCGCAGATCCTGGAGCTGACGGTGGAAGACGCCGCCGCCTACTTCAAGGACGTGCCGACCATCGCGCGCAAGCTGCAGACGCTGCTGGACGTGGGGCTGTCGTACATCCGCCTGGGCCAGAGCGCCACCACGCTCTCGGGCGGCGAAGCGCAGCGCGTCAAACTCGCGCAAGAGCTGAGCAAACGCGACACCGGCCGCACGCTCTACATCCTCGATGAACCGACCACCGGCCTGCACTTTGCCGACATCGACCTGCTGCTCAAGGTGCTGCACCAGCTGCGCGACGCAGGCAACACCATCGTCATCATCGAGCACAACCTCGACGTCATCAAAACCGCCGACTGGCTGATCGACATGGGGCCCGAGGGCGGCGCGGGCGGCGGCAGCGTGGTGGGCGTGGGCACGCCCGAAGAACTGGCGGCCAACCCGGCCAGCCACACGGGGCGGTATCTGGCGCCGTATCTCAGCAAATAGTTTGAAAGAAATTGGCCTCTAGCGCTTGACAGTAAAGCGCAAGAAGCTATAAAAATAGTAGCTATTGAGGCGTGCGTGAAGCCAGCTTGCGGTACAGCGTCTGCCGGCTGATGCCCAGCTGGCGAGCGGCTTGCGACATGTTGCCGCGTGCGGCCTGCAAGGCCTGGTCGATGGCTGCGGTGGAGAGTTGCTGCAGGCTGAGGGCGGCGGGCAGGCCCTCCGCACCCGGGCCTGCTGCCGCTTCGCTGCGCGGGCTGGCGGGCGCCGCCGTGAGCGCCTGCACCAGGTCGTCGGGCATGTGCTCCCAGCCCAGGGTGTCTTCGCCCTCGGCCAGCATGGCGCAGGCGGTGCGCAGCACGTTGGCCAGCTGGCGCAGGTTGCCGGGCCAGGGGTAGGCGGCCAGGCGGGCCAACAGGTCGGGCGCCACCTGCACCTCAAAACCCAGGCCCTGTTCCGTGCCCAGGTCGGCCAGCAGGCGCTGCAGCAGCGCCACAAAGTCGCTGCGCTCGCGCAGTGCGGGCAGTTGCACCGTGAGGCCGTTGATGCGGTAGTACAAATCTTGCCGAAAGCGCCCCTGCTCTGCCGCCTGCATGAGCTGGTTGTGCGTGGCGCAGACCAGTGCAAAGTCCACCGGCACGGCCTTGCTGGCGCCCACGGGCGTCACGCTGCGCTCTTGCAGCACGCGCAGCAGGCGGGTTTGCAGGGCCAGCGGCATGTCGCCGATTTCGTCGAGAAACAGCGTGCCGCCGTGGGCCTCGCGCAGGCGGCCCAGGTGGCCTTCCTTGCGTGCGCCGGTGAAGGCGCCCGCCACGTGGCCGAAGAGTTCGGACTCAATCAGGTGCTCGGGGATGGCAGCGCAGTTGATGGCCACAAACGGTGCGTCGCGGCGCGGGCCGCTGGCGTGCAGCGCGCGCGCAAACACCTCCTTGCCCACGCCCGATTCGCCCTGCACCAGCACCGCAATGGGCTTGCCCACCACGCGGCGGGCCTTGTCGGCGGCAGCGCGCCAGCGGGCGTCGCCGGTGTCCAGCAGCGCCAGTGCGTCCTGCGTGGGTGCGGCGCGGGCCGCCGTGGCGGGCTGCGACGGGGTGACCCACGCGGCGGCATCCATCTGCACCTGGGCAAACAGCAAGCCGCCGTGGGGTGTGCGCAAAGCCTGCGGCTGCTGGGGGCGGCGCTTGTGGTGCGAGAGCAGGTCACCCAGCCGCACGTCCAGCACGCGCTCCAGCAAGGTGGCGCCCACGTCGCCCGCGTGCAGGCCCAGCTGCGCCAGGCCCACGCGGTTGGCGCCCACGATCCAGCCGTCGGCCGACACCGCCACGATGCCTTCGGCCACGCTGCCAATGCCCTCGGGCACGCTGTGCAGGTGCAGGCGGATGTTGCGTTTGCAGGTGGCGGCCAGCAGGCGGTTTTCGATCATGCGCGCTGCCGTACTGACCAGCCCCAGCGTGTGCGCGTGGCCGTTGCGGTAGTCGCCCGAGATGTCGAGGATGCCCAGCAGCTCGCCCGTGGCCGACAGGATGGGCGAGGCCGCGCAGGTGAGAAAGCTGTTGCGCTCCAGAAAATGCTCGCCGCCATGCACCTCGACCGCGCAGGCCTCGGCCAGGGCCGTACCGATGGCGTTGGTGCCCCGGTGGGCCTCGTGCCAGGATGCACCGCTGGTCAGCGCCACGCGCTCGGCCTTGTCCACAAAGTAGGGGTCGCCCAGGGTGTGCATGAGCATGCCGCGCCGGTCGGCCAGCACCACCACGCTCTGGCTGTGGCGCACCTGCTCAAACAGGTACTCCATCACCGGCCGCGAATGCGCCAGCAGCTCGGGGTTGCTGGCCAGCACATGGCGCAGGGTGCCGCTGCTGGGGTGGTCGATGGCCTGGGGCCGCCCGGTGGGCACCAGGCCCGCCGCCATACTGCGCGACCAGGAGCGCGCCAGGCGCTCGTCCACCAGGCCGCTGGGGCACTGGCCAGAGTCCAGCAGATGCTGGCGGGCCTGTCGCAAGGCGACGGGGGAAGTGTTGGGGCGCACGCTTTGTCTCCGTACAGGCTCAGGATGGCCTGCTTGTGGGTATGGGACGAGTATGGCGGGCAGCAACGCCGGGGGCAAGGGCGCGGGCGCCAGGTTTGCGCCAACTGTTCCATTTCGTGACAGGTGTTGCGGTACGGCACAGCACGGCGGGCCCACGGCGACAGGTGAGCCCCTGGTTGGCAGAAAAATCCCAATGAAATCAACACGCCGCGCGCCTTGGCCAGCTGGCATGGGTTTTGAGTAGGGGGTTGGTATCGGACAGGCCCCATGAGGCCCGCCCGATACACACAACCATCGCAGGAGACAACACACCATGACCGTTTACGCAGCCCCCGGCGCCGCTGGCGCCAAGATCGCCTACAAGCCCCAGTACAACAACTTCATCGGGGGCAAATTCGTGCCCCCGGTCAAGGGCCAATACTTTGATGTCATCTCGCCGGTCAACGGCAAGGTCTACACCCAGGCAGCCCGCTCCACCGCCGAAGACATCGAACTGGCGCTGGACGCTGCGCACGCCGCCGCCGACGCCTGGGGCAAGACCGACGCCGCCACGCGCGGCAACATCCTGCTGAAAATTGCCGATCGCATCGAGCAGAACCTGGAGCTGCTGGCCTACGCCGAAACCGTGGACAACGGCAAGGCGATCCGCGAGACGCTGAACGCCGACATCCCGCTGACCGTGGACCACTTCCGCTATTTCGCGGGCGCCATTCGCGCACAAGAGGGCGGCATCAGCGAGATCGATAGCGACACCGTGGCCTACCACCTGCACGAGCCACTGGGCGTGGTCGGCCAGATCATCCCCTGGAATTTCCCCATCCTGATGGCCGCCTGGAAGCTGGCCCCCGCCCTGGGCGCCGGCAACTGCGTGGTGCTCAAGCCGGCGGAGTCCACCCCCATCTCCATCCTGATCCTGGCCGAGCTGATTGCCGACCTGCTGCCGCCCGGCGTGCTGAACATCGTCAACGGCTATGGCCGCGAGGCAGGCATGCCGCTGGCCACCAGCAAGCGCATTGCCAAGATCGCCTTCACCGGATCGACCAGCACGGGCCGCGTGATTGCGCAGGCCGCCGCCAACAACCTGATCCCCGCCACGCTGGAGCTGGGCGGCAAGAGCCCCAATGTGTTCTTTGCCGACATCATGGACAAGGACGATGCGTTTCTGGACAAAGCCATCGAAGGCCTGGTGCTGTTCGCCTTCAACCAGGGCGAGGTCTGCACTTGCCCCAGCCGCGCCATCATTCAAGAATCGATCTACGACAAGTTCATGGAGCGCGTGCTCAAGCGCGTGGCCGCCATCAAGCACCAGAACCCGCTGGATACCGACAGCATGATGGGCGCGCAAGCCAGCAAGGAGCAGCTCACCAAGATCCTGAGCTACCTCGACCTGGGCAAGCAGGAAGGCGCCGAAGTGCTGGCCGGTGGCGGCCAGGCGCACCTGGGTGGCGATCTGGAAGGCGGCTACTACGTGCAGCCCACGCTGTTCAAGGGCCACAACAAGATGCGCATCTTCCAGGAAGAAATATTCGGCCCCGTGCTGGCCGTGACCACCTTCAAGGACGAAGCCGAGGCGCTGGAAATTGCCAATGACACGCTGTACGGCCTGGGCGCAGGCGTGTGGAGCCGCAACGGCAACGTGGCCTACCGCATGGGCCGCGCGATCAAGGCCGGGCGCGTGTGGACCAACTGCTACCACGCCTACCCGGCGCACGCGGCGTTTGGCGGCTACAAGGAATCGGGCATCGGGCGTGAGAACCACAAGATGATGCTGAACCACTACCAGCAAACCAAGAACCTCTTGGTGAGCTACTCAGAAAACAAGCTCGGCTTCTTCTGATGGGGGGTGGCGGTCCAAAAACCGCCCCTGGCGTCGTTGCTCCGTCTTGCCGTGGCGCTGCCACTGTCTGCGACGGAGACGCCTGGCCAGGGACGGTTTGTGAACCGCGGGAAACGTTTCTACTGACGCGGCTCGTTGTTCCAACTTGCCGCGTTTGTTTTTGCATCGCACGCTGGAGACACCCTATGGTCGATAAAGTCATCGCCACCCCCGCCGCGCTGGAGCTGGTGGCCTTTCTGCAAGCCAAACACGGGCCCGATCTGATGTTCCACCAGTCGGGCGGCTGCTGCGACAACAGCGCGGCCAACTGCTACCTGCCCGGCGAAATCACCATGGGCGCGGGCGACGTGTACCTGGGTGACATCGGCGGCTGCCCGTTCTACATCGGGCGCGCGCAGTACGAGACCTGGAAACACACGCAGCTCATCATCGACGTGATCGAAGGCACCGGCGGTACCTTCTCGCTCGAAGGGCCTGAGGGCAAGGCCTTCCACACCCGCTCTCGCGTCTTCACTGACGCAGAGCTGGCCGCGCTGGGCATCGAGCGCCCTCTGGGCTGACGTCAACGCCCCACCAGGAAGTGGTGGCGTATTTTCAAGCAAAAATGGCCTGTAGCGCTTTATACATAAGCGCGAAGCGCTATTGAAGTCGTAGCATTCCGCTGTGGCTGCGCTCATCGCCCAGGCGGAACACCGACACCACCTGCACCAGGTCTTCGGCCTGGTTCTTGAGGCTGCTGGCAGCGGCGGCCATCTCCTCGACCAGGGCGGCGTTCTGCTGGGTGACCTGGTCCATCTGCGTCACTGCCTCACCGACCTGGGCCACGCCCAGCGATTGCTCGTGGCTGGCGGCGCTGATCTCGCCCACGATGTCGGTCACGCGGCGGATGGCGCCCACCACCTCGCCCATGGTGGCGCCGGCGCGGTCCACCAGGGCGTTGCCCTGGGCCACGCGCTCTACGCTGGCGCTGATAAGCGTCTTGATCTCGCGCGCGGCCTCGGCGCTGCGCCCGGCCAGGCTGCGCACTTCGCTGGCCACCACGGCAAAGCCCCGGCCCTGCTCGCCCGCGCGGGCGGCTTCGACGGCGGCGTTGAGCGCCAGGATGTTGGTCTGGAACGCGATGGAATCGATCACGCCGATGATGTCCGCGATCTTTTGCGACGCGGCGTTGATGCCCTGCATGGTTTCCACCACCTGCGCCACCACCTCGCCGCCCTGCACAGCCACGGCGCTGGCGCTGGCGGCCAGCTGGCTGGCCTGCTGGGCGCTGTCGGCGTTTTGCCGCACGGTGGCGTTGAGCTGCTCCATCGAGGCGGCGGTTTCTTCGAGCGCGCTGGCCTGGCTTTCGGTGCGGGCCGACAGGTCGGTGTTGCCCTGCGCAATTTGCACGCTGGCGGTGGCCACGCTCTCCGAGCCGCCGCGCACGTTGCGCACCACGTCGGTGAGCTGCTGGCGCATCTGCAGCAGGGCCGCCAGCAATTGGCCGACCTCGTTGCTGCCGTGGGCTATGGGGCCGCCGCTCAGGTCGCCCTGCGCCACGGCGCGCGACAGCTGCACGGCCTGCGCCAGCGGTTGCGTCATGGAGCGCACGAACACCAGGGCCATGCCGGCGGTGAGCGACAGCGTTGCCAGCAAGGCCGCGGCCACCCACAGCAGGTTTTGCTGCAGATCGGCCACGCGGCGCTCCAGGGCCTGTACCAGGTTGTCTGCGGCCTGGGTGTTGAGCGCGTTCAGCGCTTCGATGGTGCGGGTGAAGTGGTCGAAATAGTCCTTGGACGGGAGCTTGAATTCGGTGGCGTTGATCACCTCGCGCTCCAGCAGTTGCAGCGACTGGGTGATCAGGCCCTGGATCTCCGGGGTCTTGCCCCCCAGCGACTGGCGAAACTGCGGGTTCAGTTCCAGCGCCCGGTCAAAACTGCGCAGGGTTTCGGCCTGCAGTTCGGTCACGCGCTGGCGCAGCACCAGCAGCTGGCCCTTGTCTTGCGCGGGCAGCTCGCCGCGCCCCAGAAAACCCGAGCCCTGTGCGCGCAGCACGCCCAGTTTTTCGCCCAGCATCGGGGCGTGCACCAGCGCGGCCTGGATCAGCGCATGGGTGTCGGCATCGGGGTCGGTCTGCAGGCCGTAGGCGTGCAGCAGGCCCTCGTTGATCCGCATGATGGATGCAATCAGCTGCGTGTGCTGCGCCGTGCTTTGCGCCGGCTGCAGGCTGCGTGCGGCCACGGCCTGCTCCAGGGCCTTCCAGGTCTGCTGGGCCTGCGCCCACGCGCTGGTTTGCGCGGTGGGCACCTGGGCGGCGGCAAAGCTGGTTGCGACTTCGCCCATGGCTTTTTCCAGCGCATCGCGGGCGGCGGGGCGGCGCGCCGCCAGCGTCTCGTCACCGCCCAGCATGCCGGCCGACAGGCCGCGGTGCACCTGCATCAGTCGCACTACCTGGTTCAGCACCAGCGCGGGCGCGGCGCCCACGGATTCTTGCCGCGCCGCCGCAATCGACTGCAGTGAATTGCTCACGTAAAGGAACGTGGGCAGGGCGCTCATCATCAGCCCCATGGTGCCCAGGATCATGAATTTATGCAGCAAGCCCAGGCGATGGAGGAGAGACATGGCAAAAAGCGCACAGACGCGCAGGTCGTGAAAACACAAAGGCCGAACCGGGATGCCGGCAACGTTCAGACTGCGAACCCCTGCGGATTCCCACAGTCTGTAACGCAATGTACAAACACTCGCACCCAGTGGTTTTGACTCAAATCAAGTGATGACAGCTGTGTGTCGGCGGCCCATGGGCCATGGCACTGTGCGGCGTCTGCCGGTCGGACGAAGGCTTGGGGGCTGTCCGGCGGATGCAGAGGGCTGGTGAATAATGACCGACGTCTTTTTTGTGGAGATTCCCCGGCATGCATTCCATCACCTTGCGCTTTCTGGCCGCCAGCGGCGCGCCATCGGCATCTGGTCGCATCCAGGGCGGAACGGTCTTGCTCTGGGCCGACGAAGCCGGTCTGGCCTGCGCCAGCGCCTGGGCGCACGGTGACTGTGCGACGGCCTTTGTGGGCAGCACCAGTTTTTTGCGGCCCGTTCGCCCCGGTGATCTGGTGGAAGTGGAGGCCCGCCTGGCCTATACCGGCGGCAGCAGCATGAGCATGGCCATCGAAGTGCGAGCGGGCAGCGTGCAGAGCCGCGAACTGCAGCCCGTGACCCATTGCGTGGCGGTGTACGCAGCCGTGGGTGACGATGGCCAGCCCCGCGCGGTGGACGCCTGGACGCCAGAGACCCCCGGCGACATCGCGCTGGCGCAACGCGTCAAGGCCCATATCGACGCTGCACGCGCTGCACAGTGAGCAATCCCATGACGCCTCTGGCAGGGCCGATGCGGGCCCGCGATCTTCTGGCCGCGTTGGCGGTGGTGCTGCTGTGGGGGGTGAACTTCGTCGCCATGAAATGGGGCCTGCGCAGTTTCACACCGTTTCAGCTGGGCGCCTTGCGCTACCTGTGCGCGGCCCTGCCGCTGGTGCTGCTGGTGCGGGCACCGCGCCTGCATTGGCGCTGGGTGCTGTTGTTTGGCCTGTTCCAGGGCGTGGGGCAGTTCGGCTTTTTGTTTGTAGCGCTGCAGCTGGGCATGACGGGGGCGCTGGCCAGCGTGCTGCTGCAGACACAGGTGTTTTTCACCGCACTGTTCGGTTTTGGTGTGCTGCACGAGCGCCCGAGCCGGCCCTTGCTGCTGGGCCTCGGGCTGGCCGGGCTGGGGCTGCTGTGCTTTGCCATGAGCCAGCTGCAACCCGGCGCTGCCACGGGCGGCACCACGGTGGCGGGCTTGCTGCTGACGCTGTGCGCTGCGGCCTGGTGGGCAGCGTCGAACATCATCTCGCGCCTGGCGCAGCAAACCTCGCCGGGTTACGACCCGTTCTCGTTCGTGGTCTGGAGCAGCCTGGTGCCGGTGCTGCCGTTCACCCTGCTGTCGCTGTGGCTGGACCCCGATGCGGCCCGCTGGCTCGATCCTGCCGCCTGGGCCGCCGTACCGCTGGTGGCCTGGCTGTCGGTGGCCTACCTGGGTTGGGCGGCCACGGTGCTGGGCTACGGGATGTGGACCAGCCTGCTCAAGCGCTACCCCGCCAACCGCGTGGCGCCCTTCAGCCTGGGCGTGCCGCTGGTCGGTATTGCCGCAGGCATGGGGGTGCTGGGCGAGGTCATCACGGCTTGGCAATGGGCGGGCGTGGCCTGCGTGGTGCTGGCCCTGGTGTGCGTGGTGCTGGGGCCGCGTTTTGGCATCAAATAGGCCTGTAGCGCTTTTCCATAAAGCGCTGATAGCTACTACAATTATAGCAACTCACCGCACAAACCCTGAGCCAGGGCATCTACGCGAATGCGCTTCAGGCCTCAGAGGGGCCGACGGCGTGCGTAGCGCACCACGGTGACGCCGGCGCGCGCCTGGCGAGTGGAGGGCATCACCAGCACGCAGTCGTCGTAGGGCGTGATGACGGGCTCGCCGTCGTTGTCGCCAATCACTGTTCCGGCCTGCGCAATCACCTCCAGGCCCGTGAAGGCTTCGGTGAAACGGAAGTTGCTGCTGCGAGCCACCACCGGTCCGGTCACCTCCAGCGCCCACTGGCGGGGGGCATCGGCCTGCTGCCAGCCAGGCAGCGCGTGTGCCAGCTCGGCCGCGTCCAGCACCCGAGCTGCCGCCAGAAAGCGCACACACTGATCCTGCGCCACGGTGCGGCTGGCCAGGTCGCCATGGAAGCCGCATTCGACCAGCAGCGAGCGCGTGTCGCCCCCCTGGCCTGGGCCGTTGCCGTCGGGCAGGCCGAAGCGGCCATAGTCGCGCATGCGCACGCCGTCCTTGTGCCCGGCATCGATCACGACGTGCTCTGGCGCGCGCATGGTTCGCGCGAGCTCAAGGTTGCGAGGTTGCATGCCGGTGAGCAACAGCGGAGCCGAGGGCTCGTGCATCGAGTGGATGTCCAGCAGCCAGTCGGCGCTCGCCACGAAAGGCCGCAGGGCCGCAGCGCGGCGGCGCTCGCGGGTGTCGCAGGCATGGATGCGCTCGTCCAGCCACTGGCGGTTCAGGTCTTCGTCAGTGAAGCGCGAGGCGTCGTGGTGGGCTGCATCGAACCGGTCGAAGGCTTCAAGGTTGCAGAAGGCCAACGTGAGCTGGCCCCGCTGCGGCCGCAGGCCGGATTCGAGCAGCCCTTTCAGCGCCCAGGCGCCGCACAGCTCGTTGCCATGCACCAGGGCGCTGATCATCACATGGCGGCCGGGCTGGCCCGAGTCAAAGTGCCAGACGCCCTCGGTGCCGGTGTTGCCGGCGCGCCAAGGGCCCAGGTCGGGCGCGGGCAGGTCAAAAGTCAGGGCCATGGGCATCATTCCTCGATCCGGGCGAATTCGACGATCTTCTTGTACTTGGCCACTTCGCTGCTCAGGAACTTGTCGATGTTCACGCCAGGCACCGACACCGTGGAGCCGCTGGCTTCAAGCTTCTTGCGCAGTTCGGGTGCCTGCAGCGCTTCGTTCAGGGCTTTCTTGAGCTTGTCGGCCACAGGCTTGGGCAGATTGGCCGGCGCCATGAGGGCAAACCACACGCCGATGTCCACGTTCTTGTACTGGGCCGATTCGGAGAGCGCCGGGATGTCCGGTGTGGCCGCCGAGCGCTTGGCTTCGGTGGTGCCCAAAGCAATCACCTTGCCACTCTTGATGTGCGGCAGTCCGCTGGAGAGCACGAACACGCCGTATTCGAGGTTGTTGCCCATCAGGTCGTTGGCGAGCGGTGCCACGCCGCGGTAGGGAATGTGCGTCATGAACAGCTTGCCCTGCTCCTTGACCATCTCGCCCGCCAGGTGCAGCGAGGTACCCACGCCCGAGCTGCCGTAGCTGAACTTGCCGGGGTTCTTGGAGACCTTCTGCGTGAATTCCGCCAGGTTCTTCACCCCCGCGCCGGTGGACGCCACCAGCACCAGCGGCTGCGAGGCAATCAGGCCGATGGCGGTGAAATCCTTGATGTCGTACTTGACCTTCTTGGTCACCAGCTTGTTGATGGCGATCTCGTTGCTTGCGCCCACCAGCAGGGTGTAGCCGTCGGGTGCGGCGCTGGCCACCTTCTGCGCGCCGATGGCGCCACCTGCGCCACCGATGTTCTCGATCACCACCGGCACGCCCAGGCGGTTGCCCAGCTCGGTGGCCACCACCCGGCCCGTCAGGTCGGTACTGCCACCCGGCGGATAGCCCACTACGATGGTGATGGGCTTGCTGGGATACGCTGTTTCCTGGGCGACCGCAGGGCCGCAGGCCAGCAAGGCCAGGCCGCAAGCCAGGGCGGTGCGGCGCGAAAGTGTGGGGAAGTGCATGGCGTTGGTCCTTGTGGTTGGATGCCCCATTGTGAGAAGGCGGCGGCTCCCTGTTCGTGCCGAAACGGCACGAACTGGTTCAAATTTGAACCGATTCAAGAACAGTTCACGCAGGTCAGCGCAGTGTGACGGCCTGCCATACGGCCTCGGCCAGCGGGCCCAAGCGGCGCTTGGGGCGATATAAGCGCACGTCAAAACGTACTTCCATGCGCGAGGAGCCCGCCGGAGCCAGGCGCCCGCTCTTGCAGTCGGCATGCACCATGGACCAGGGTAACCAGGCCACGCCCAGCCCTTTTTGCACGTATTCGTAGTGGGCATCCGCCGAGTCGCATTCCACCAGGCGTTGCAGGCGCGGTGCATGGGGGTTGTGCGCCAGGTGGTCCTCGACCAGGCGGCCCAACGCCAGCTGGGGCGCGTAGGCAAGGTAGGGCACGGGCTGCGCCTGGGCAAAGCTGTGCAACGCCCGTCCTTCGGTCGTGGCGCGGGACACGGGCACCAGGCGGTCTGCCGCCAGCGTGACGTGGGTAAACTGCCGCGCGTCCAGTGCAATGGCCAGCGCCGGGTGGTGGTACACGAGCGAGAAATCCGCCTCACCGCGCTCCAGTATGGCCACGGTGTCGGCCAACGCCCGGGTCAGGATGCGCAACTCGCCGTCCTGCAGCACGGGGCGCAGGCGCACCAGCCAGTCGGCCACGACAGTGCGGGCCAGGGTGCGGCCGGTGGTCAGCGTCACGGTGCGGCCCTAGCGCCCGGCCAGGCTTTGCAGCTCCTCGTGCGATTGGGCCAGGTTGCGCGCCAGCTGGGCCGCAGTTTCGAGAAAGCTGGCACCCGCAGAGGTCAGGGTGACCGGGCCGCCGCCGCGCTCCACGAGGGGCGTGCCGGCCCAGGCTTCGAGCGCGCGGATGCGCCGCCCGAACGCGGGGTGGGTGACGTGGCGCAATTCGGCGGCGCGCGTGAAGCTGCGCTCCTGTGCCAGCGTGATGAAGTCTTCAAGCCACTTGAGCTGCATGGCCTGCGGACAAAAAATGGCGACTACGAATGCTGGTGCAGCCCAGGCCCCACCGGCACGCAGGCGCAGCGGGGGTCGCCAGCGGTGCCATGCAGCTCAGCCGGCCGCCGCCTGCAGCACGGCGCGGGTGCGCAGCGCTTCGTGGCGCGCGGCGGTGGCGAAATCGTCCCCATCCGAGGCATACAGAATGGCCCGCGACGAGTTCACGATGATGGGGCCGTCAGGGCGCAGACCGGCGCGCACGGTGGCCACGGCATCGCCGCCCTGCGCGCCCACGCCGGGGATCAGCAGGGGCAGCGTGGGCGCAATGCTGCGCACGCGCTCAATTTCCTGAGGGTAGGTGGCGCCGACCACCAGGCCGAGCTGGCCGTTTTTGTTCCAGGGGCCTTGCGCCAGGCGCGCCACATGTTCGTACAGCAGGGGCTGGCCTTCGATGCTGGCCAGGCGCTGGTTTTGCAGGTCGTCGCCGCCGGGGTTGGAGGTGCGGCACAGCAAAAAGGCGCCCTTGCCGTGGTAGGCCAGATAGGGCTCGATGGAATCGAATCCCATGAACGGCGAGAGCGTGACGGCGTCGGCGCCATAGCGCTCGAAGGCCTCCTTGGCATATTGCTCGGCGGTGGAGCCGATGTCGCCACGCTTGGCATCCAGAATCACCGGCACCTGGGGCGCATTGCAGCGCATGTGCTGCATCAGCCGCTCAAGCTGGTCTTCGGCGCCGTGGGCTGCAAAGTAGGCAATCTGGGGCTTGAAGGCGCAGGCCACATCGGCCGTGCTGTCGACGATCGCAGCGCAAAAGTCGTAGATCTTGCGCGGGTCGCCGCGCAGGTCGGCGGGAAACCGGGTGGGTTCGGGGTCCAGTCCCACGCAGAGCATCGAGTTGTTCTGGGTGGATGCATTGCGCAGCATGTCGAGAAAGGTCATGGGGCGCAATTTTAGGCGGCGCCATGAAGGGCACGAAACACCCATGACAACACCCATGAAAGCGCCCATGAAAAAAGGCCGTCGAAACGGCCTTGGTCTGATCGCCCCTGCGGGCAAGCAGCGCAAGTCTTCAGGACGTGGCGGCGGCCCGCTTTTCGAGAATCTCGAATGCCGGCAAGGTCTTGCCTTCCAGCACTTCCAGGAAGGCGCCGCCGCCGGTGGAGATGTAGCCCACCTGCTGCTCGATGCCGTATTTGGCAATGGCCGCCAGGGTGTCGCCGCCGCCGGCAATGCTGAAGGCGGGCGATTGCGCAATGGCCTGGGCAATCGTGCGCGTGCCGTTTTCAAAGGCGGAAAACTCGAATACGCCCACGGGGCCGTTCCAGACGATGGTGCCGGCCGATGTGAGCTGGGCCGCCAGCCGCGCGGCGGTTTCGGGGCCAATGTCCAGGATCAGGTCGTCCTCGGCCACATCGGTGGCGGCCTTGATGGTGGCGGGTGCATCGGCGGCAAAGGTTTTGGCGGTGACCACGTCGGTGGGAATCGGCACCTCGGCGCCGCGCGCCTTCATGGTCGCCATCACGGACCGGGCGGCGTCCAGCAGATCCGGCTCGGCCAGGCTTTTGCCGATAGGCAGGCCTGCGGCCAGCATGAAGGTGTTGGCAATGCCGCCGCCCACGATGAGCTGGTCCACCTTGTCGGCCAGGCTTTGCAGGATGGTGAGCTTGGTAGACACCTTGGAGCCTGCCACGATGGCTGCCAGCGGGCGCTGGGGCTGGGCCAGGGCCTTGGTGAGGGCGTCGATTTCGGCCGACAGCAGCGGGCCGGCGCAGGCGATGGGGGCGTATTGCGCGATGCCATAGGTGGTGCCCTCGGCGCGGTGGGCCGTGCCAAAGGCGTCGTTCACGAAGATGTCGCACAGGGCGGCCAGCTTGCGGGCCAGGTCTTCCTTGTTTTTCTTTTCACCGACGTTGACGCGGCAGTTTTCCAGCAGCACCACCTGCCCCGGCGCCACGGTCACGCCGTCCACCCAGTGGGCGATCAGCGGCACCTCACGGCCCAGCAGCTCCGACAGGCGCTGGGCCACGGGGGCCAGCGAGTCTTCAGGCTGGAATGCACCTTCGGTGGGGCGGCCCAGGTGGCTGGTCACCATCACGGCGGCGCCCGCGTCCAGGGCCATGCGGATGCACGGAATCGAGGCGCGGATGCGGGTGTCTTCGGTGATGTGGCCGGCGGCATCCAGCGGCACGTTCAGGTCGGCACGGATGAAGACGCGCTGACCACGAACTCGGTTCTGGGCGCACAGATCGGAAAAACGCAGGATGTTCATGGGCAAGAAGCTCGCGAAGGGGACTCGGGTAACGGGGCTGTCATTTTAGGCGCCTGTGCATTGCCGCCCTTCGCCGCCGCCGCCCTACCAGCCCCAGCCGATGTGCAGTGGCAGGTACACCAGCATGCCCACCACGATGGTGCCCAGAATGCCGCGGCGCCAAAAATAGTAGGCAACGGCGCACAGCACGGCGGGCAGGCGCGCATCTTTCAGCGTGGTGATGAACGCGCCGTGCGCCATGAAAATCTCGGGCGCAATGACCGCCGTGAGCGCGGCCAGCGGCGCATATTTGAGCCCGCGCTTAAGCCAGTCGGGCAGGGGCAGCTCGCGCTCGGGGATCATGAAGAAGGAACGCGTCACCAGGGTGAGCACGGCCAGACCCGCCACCGCGACAAAGGGTTCCAGCCAGTCCCAGCTCATGGATGCAGCTCCTCGCGCAGGGCCACCGCGTCGCCCGCCTCGACCTGTTCGAGCTCGTCGGCGCCGATCATGCTGTCGGCCGGCACCAGCAGCACCTCGGGCTTGTGGCGGCGCCGGTCCACGGCCTCGATCAGCAGGCCCACGGTGACCGCAGCGGCAATGGCCACCAGGATGTTGAGCTTGAGCGGCAGGGCAAAGGCGGCGATGGCTGCCGTGGCGGCCACCCCCGTGGCCAGCCAGGTGGCACGGTCGAACAGCAGCGACAGCAGCACCCCCAGCAGCGCCAGCACACCGGCAAAGCCGAGCCCCCAGGACACGGGCACGGCGTTGGCCAGCAAAATGCCGGCAATCGACGGCACCTGCCAGGCCAGCCAGTTGGTGGTGGCGGCGCCCCAGAAATAAGGCAGCTGGTCGGGCTCGGGCTGCGGTTCGGGAAAGCGCTTCATGAAGGCCACGAAGATCACGTCGCCGCTGAAGTAGCCAATGGCCAGGCGCTGGCGCAGCGGCAGGTGGGCAAAGTAGCTGCGCCACAGGCTGCTGAAGATCACGAAGCGCAGGTTCACGCACGACGCCGTGAGCCACACCACCCACAGTGGTGCGCCGGTGGCCAGCAGCGGAAGCACGGCCAGCTGGGCGCTGCCGGCATACACCAGCAGCGACATGAAAATCGCCATGGACACCGAGATGCCGCCCTTCACCATGGCCACGCCCGTCACCAGGGCCCAGGCGGCGATGCCCAGCGAGGTGCCGGCCATGTCGGTGATGGCCAGGCGAAACGCCGGGTGGCGCACGGTCTGGCGGACCGCCTGCAGGCTCATGGCGCGGTCGGCGCGCCCGTGGCGCCGGGCGCTGGCCCGGCCCCCAACACCATGCCGGGCTGCAGCGGGAAGCCGCGCAGGAATTCGGAGGCCGGCAAGCGCTTGCCACCGGCGCGCTGCAGGGTGGTCAGGCGCAGGGCATCTTCGCCGCAGGCCACCAGCACGCCGGTGTTGTCTATGGACAAAATCTCGCCGCAACGCTTGTCTGGCAAGCGCTGATAGCTACTCATTTCATAGTCCCAGAGTTTGATGTTCTCCGTGCCCAGCGTGGTGCTGGCCCCAGGAAAAGGGTCGAAGGCGCGGATCTGCCGGCCAATCACCTGCGCTGGCAGCGACCAGTCCACCGCGCTTTCGGATTTTTCGATCTTGTGGGCATAGGTCACGCCCTGCTCCGGTTGCTGGACAGGCTGCAGGCCACCGCAGGCAGCCAGCTCCAGGGCCTCCACGATCAGCCGGCCACCCAGGTTGGCCAGGCGGTCGTGCAGCGAAGCGGTGGTGTCGCGGGGGCCAATGGGCAGCTTTTCGGTCAGCAGCATGGCGCCAGTGTCCAGGCCCGCATCCATCTGCATGATGGTGACGCCCGTCTCGGTATCGCCCGCCTGGATGGCGCGGTGGATGGGGGCGGCGCCGCGCCAGCGCGGCAGCAGGCTGGCGTGGATGTTGAGGCATCCATGGGCCCCCACGCTCCCCGCTGCGCGTGGTTCGCTGCCCCCCGAGGGGGCCTTCGCGCCTTCGGGCGGCCGTGCGGCGCTCATGGCATCCAGCACCCACTGCGGCAGGATGAGGCCGTAGGCTGCCACCACCATGGCATCGGCCTGCGCGGCCAGCAGCGCTGCACGGGCGGCAGCGGCGTCTTCGGGGAATTTGCCGTCCAGGCGCAGGCTGCGGGGCTGGGCCACTGCAATGCCATGCTCCAGGGCGCATTGCTTGACGGGCGAGGCCTGCAGCTTCATGCCCCGGCCGGCGGGGCGGTCGGGCTGCGTGAGCACGAGGGGCACGGTGAACCCGGCGTCCAGCAGACGCTGCAATGCCACGCGGGCGAATTCGGGGGTTCCGGCAAAGATGATTTTCATGGAGAAGGGGCGGCGGCGGATCAGAAATCCCTGTCATCGCCCGGGGGCTGGTCGTCGGTGAAGAGCAGTTGGCGCACGGTGCCGGCGCGGTCGATGTGGATGTGCGCCAGGCGCGGTTCGTAGTCGTCCATGAACCGGTAGGTCCAGACATCGCCGTCAAAGCGGGCCACCCGCTCGACCAGCATCGGCGGGCCGAAGGCGCGCTCCACGTCGGCCCGGCTCCAATGGTCCAGTGCAATGCCCGAAAAGCGGGCGAAGGTCAGCACCTGTTCGACGCGTTCCAGGTGGCCGGTGGCATCGAAGTCGAGGTGAAATACCTGGCGGCCGGCCGGCAGGGTGGAATAGAGCAGGCGCTCGCGGTGGCCGTCCAGGGCGGTCGTGCTGTGCGGTGCGCCCAGTCGGGCCAGCACGTCGGCGCGGCGGGCGCCGGGCTTTTCCCGGTCGGGCGAGGCGCAGGCCGACAGCAGCACCGCCAGAACCAGCACACTGGCGCCCATGCCGAGGCGGCGCAGAACGCTCACTCGCGCGCTTCCCGCTGCTGCTTGAGCAGCTTGGTCTTGATGCGGTTGCGCTTGAGGGGCGAGAGGTATTCCACAAACACCTTACCCATGAGGTGGTCCATCTCATGCTGGATGCAGATCGCCAGCAGTCCGTCTGCCTCGATCACGCGGGACTGGCCCTGGGCGTCCAGCGCCTGCACATGCACCGCATCAAAACGCTCCACTCCGTCATAAATGCCAGGCACCGACAGGCAGCCTTCTTCGTTCAGGTGCTTTTCGGCGCTGGCCCAGACAATCTCGGGGTTGATCAGCACCAGGGGTTCGTTGCGTTCCTCGGAGACGTCGATGACCACGACGCGCTCGTGCACGTCGATCTGCGTTGCCGCCAGGCCGATGCCATGGGCGTCATACATCGTGGCGAGCATGTCCGCCACCAGCGTCTGGATGCGGGCATCCACGGCCTGAACCGGCTGGGCGACCTTGTGAAGACGAGGGTCCGGGTAACAGAGAATGGGAAGAATGGCCATGGATGAAGGTGAAAGCTGTGGGTATTTTCGCCACTTTTGGCCGGCGCTGCAGCCCCCGGCCGCAATATTCGTTGCCCGATCAAGGGCTTGAGCAGAGAATCTAAAATGGTTTGTAACGTATCTGCCCGGCGGCCTGCATGGCGCAATCGACCGCGGCGCCAGAGAGGGGGCGTTTCACAATGCATCACAAAAGGAACAGCATGACGGCATTCACCAGCGTGTGGCGAACCGCCCTGGGCGCATTGACAGTACTGGCCGGCGCCATGCTGGCCGCTCCGGCCCAGGCGCAGAACTACCCGGTTTCCAGTGGCCAGCGGGCCACGGCGCAACAGGTGGCCGAACGTGGTGTTCCTCTGTCTGAACTGGCGCCGTCAGCGCCCGACACCTATGTCGTGAAACGTGGCGACACCCTTTGGGGTATTGCGGGCATGTACCTGAACCGCCCATGGCGCTGGCCCGAGCTGTGGGGCATGAACCTCCAGGCCCTGCCCAATCCCCACCTGATCTTTCCAGGCCAGACGCTGTATCTCGAAAAAAACGGCGGTTACGCGCGCCTTCGCACCAGCGCCCGCGGCACGCCTGAGACGGTGCGGGTATCGCCGCGCACGCGCAGCGACAGCCTGGCCGACTCCGCCCTGCCAACGCTCAAGCCGCATCTCATCGAGCCCTTCCTGGTGGAACCGCTGGTGGTGGACGCCGAGGTGCTGCAGCGCGCGCCGCGCATTGTCGCCACGGTGGATGAGCGCGTGCTGATGGCCGACGGTGATCGGGCCTATGCGCGGGGCGACGCGTCCAGCCCGCTGCGGGTGGAACCGGGCGCGTCCCGCCACTACCGCGTTTTTCGGGATGCCATTGCCCTCAAGGATCCCCTGACGGGTGAAATCCTGGGCTACGAGGCGCAGTACGTAGGCAAGGCCGAGTTGGTGCGGGGCGAGTCGGTGGAAGAAACGGCCGATGGCAAGGGCGGTATCGCCTACGACTATGTGCCAGCCACCGTGGAGTTGTCAGCGACCAAGGAAGAGGTCCGCGCCGGCGACCGGTTGCTGCCAGCACCAGCGCGCGCCTTTGTCAGCTACACGCCGCGCGCCCCCCAGATGAAGGTCGATGCGCGCGTGGTCTCGATCTATGGCGGCAACTCGGTGTCCTACGCGGCGCAGAACCAGGTCATCGCAATCAACCGGGGCACGCAGGACGGCATGGAAGCCGGCCAGGTGCTCCACATCCTGACCAAGGGCGATCGCCTCAAGGACACGACGGATGCAGCCAAGACCGTGATCAAGCTGCCCAGCGAGCGCAATGGCCACGTCATGGTGTTCCGCACATTTGACCGGGTTTCCTACGCCTTGATTCTGGAAATCCGCACCGGCGTGCGGGTGGGTGATCGCCTGATCAATCCTGAATAAGGATGGGATCGAAGCCCGCGCGCGGTTGCCTCGGGCACGAGAACCTCTCCACCCGCCCCATGGAACGCGATGAACTTGCCGGCTGGCTGCGCCTGGCGCTGACACCGGGCGTTGGCAACGGCACTGCCCGCCGCCTTTTGGCGGCCTTCGGTCTTCCGCAGGTCATTTTTCAGCAGTCCGAGGGCACGCTGGCGCAGTGCGTGACGTCCGCCCAGGCGCAGGCCCTGCGCCTGGTTCCGCCCGGTCTGGCGCAGCAGCTGGAGACCACCTGGGCGTGGCTCCAGAGCGCGGCGCCCGAGGGGGCCGCACGGGTCTTCCTGACGCTGGGCGATGGGCGCTACCCGCAGGCCCTGCTGGAGACGGAAGATCCTCCCCTCGTGCTGTATGGCATCGGGCCTGCTGCGGTATGGGCTGCCGACCCCTTTCCCGCCGCACGCTGCCTGGCCATCGTGGGCAGCCGCAACCCTACCGCCCAGGGTGCGGACAACGCGCGGCAGTTCGCACGCGCACTGCATGCGGCGGGGCTCACCATCGTGTCCGGGCTGGCGCTGGGGGTGGATGCCGCCGCGCACGAGGGGGCGCTGGACAGCGCGGTGGCGGGCGCCGCCGTTCCCGCCACGATTGCGGTGGTGGGAACGGGGCTCGACCGGGTGTACCCCCGCCAGAACCTGGCGCTGGCCAGGCGCATCGCCGCCCATGGCATCCTGATCAGCGAGTACCCCTTGGGCACGCCGCCCCTGGCGGCGAATTTCCCCAAGCGCAACCGCATCATTGCGGGCCTTTCGCAGGGAACGCTGGTGGTGGAGGCGGCATTGGCATCGGGCTCACTGATCACGGCCCGGATGGCGGTGGAGCAGGGGCGTGACGTGTTCGCCATTCCGGGCTCCATCCACGCGCCCCAGTCGCGCGGCTGCCATGCGCTGATACGGCAAGGCGCCAAGCTGGTGGAATCGGCGCAGGACGTGCTGGAAGAACTGCAGCTCCCTGCTCCAGAGGCAGCGCCGCAGCCAACCGCCCCTGGCATGACCCCATCGAAACCGCCCGAAAGCGCGCTGCTCCAGGCGATGGGGTTTGATCCGGTGGGGCTGGATGCCCTGATGGCGCGCACAGGCATGGACACCGCCGCCATGCAGGTGCAGCTGCTGGAGCTGGAACTGGCCGGTGCCGTGGCCCGGCTTCCGGGCGGGTTGTTTCAACGCATGGGCAGCGCCTGAACGGGCCCGGTCTGCGGACCGGCCGGGTCAGCCCGGATCAACCCAGCAGCCGCTCCGGGTTGGCGTCCAGCTTGGCCAGCGCATCGCGCGTGGCGCGCAGGGTCAGGCCTTCCTCGTCCTGGGCCACTAGCAACCCGGATTGCAGGTAGGCCGCCAATCGGCGCAGCTGGATGAGATAGCTGCTGCCGTCCGTGGCGGCAAAGAGGTGCAATTGCTTGCGTTGGCTCTGCCAGGCGTATTGCACCTGTGCCGACGCGCCGTTGTGGTCGAGGGTGAACCATGTGCCCCGCTGCAACTCCTGGGCCCAGGCCACCATGGCGTCGTCCACCGGCGCTCCGTTGTCGGCGATGACGTGGATGGATGACGCATCGATACCGAGCATCATTTCGATGTTGTCGGCATTGAGCGGCATGTCGCCCAGCGTGGCATCCCCGATGAAATCTTCCAGGTTGGCCAGGCGTTTGGCCATGGCGTCGATGTGTGCCTGCGGGATGGAGGCCGTCTTGGACAGGAAGGCATCGGCCAGGGTATCGGTCAGCACCTTGATCTGGGCGTCCTGGGCTACTCCATTGATCCCCATCAACGCCAGACCCTGCCGCAGACGTTGCAGCAGGCCTGGCAGACTCTGGATGACTTTAGCCCGGTCGCTGCGGTTGGGCTTGGCGCTGGCCGCCCAGACCAGATCGGCCGCCGTGCGCTTGAAGGTGACCGTATCGGCGTGCTGCGGCCCTTCGCGCACGGCGGACAGCGCCAGCACCTCGGCCCAGGTCTTGAAGAGGAACTCCCGAATCTCCTCGCGCACCGGCATATCGCGCAGCATGGTGCGCAGCTCGATCGTGTACTGGATCGCCAGCGTTTCCTTCTGCTCCACCTGTTGTGCCACGCTGACGAGGCGCGAGGTGGCCTGCTTTTGGGTCAGGAACTTCGACAAGAATTTTTCAAATTCGTCGTACACCAGCTGAAAGACCCGCCGTCCGGTCTCGGGGTATTGCTCGATCACCTGCACCACGCGGCGGATCTCTGCCTCCAGGGCGCTGCCGTTGATCGTGGTGGCATCAAACCCCATTACGCACGCCCCCATGCGGTCAATGAGCTGGCGGGCCGGGTGGGCAATGTTGCTGAAGAACTCGGGCTCCGCCAGGGCCACGCGCAACACCGGCACCTGCAGGCGCGCAAACCACACACGCACGGCCGGGGGAATGCGGTCCTCGGCCAGAATGCTCTGGAACATCAGCGCCACCACCTCGATGATGGCTTTTTCTCCTGCCGTCGAGGCCTTCTTCTTCAATTCGGTGGAACGCTCCCGTACCGCGCCCGCCAGCTGCACCACAGCGGCCGGGCTGTAGTCTTCGATGAGCGTGGCGACGCCGCTGTAATAGGTGTCAGCCTGGACGCGGTGGGCCGTGAGGGCATGCGCCAGCGCGGCCGATGCGGGTGGTGCGTTGACCAGGTCAAAGCCGGTGGCGGGCTGGGTGAGCAGCCGCCGCAGTTGCCCCATGACGCCCTGGGCCCGCAGGCGTGCACGCGACAGTGGGGTCATGCCGGTGGCGAAAGCCGTTCCCGTTCCCATGCCCTGTTGCTGGGGCTGCCTCTGTGGTGCGGCGCGTGTGGCGGCCATGGCCTCCCGGCTTTGCGTCAGTGCCTGCGATGCCAGTCCGGCCGCTGCGGCATCGCTGCCTGCCACCGTACCGCCCTCGGTCCGGCGCACGCGCGAGCGCAGGTCGTTTTGTGGGGTGACGCCCTGCTCCACATAAAACACATTCACGGCCTGGTATTGCTTTTGCAGCAGGTTGGCCAAGTCGCGCTGCAGGGGGTCCACCACAGTCAGCAGATCCGTGCGCGGCAAGCCGGCCTTGCACCATTGTTCGACGACGATCAGGCAGACGGCCTCGGGGCGCAAAATGTCATTGCTGTCGAGATCCTGGCCTTCTAGGTACTGGGTTCGCTGCCGCACCGTGTCGAGCTGGTGACTGACCTGTTCGGTGATCGTGAGCGCCATGCGGGAGGCGGCGATCTTGTTTTCCACCACTTCGTCGCTGAGCAACTCGAAGTGGCCGCCAATGGCCCGGGTCTCGCGTGTCGTGCTGATATGGGGGGCCAGAGCCTCGCGCAGTGCACTGTCCAGGTTCGCCACCCAGTCGCGGTGCTGCTGCTGGTACAGCTGCCAGGTATCGCGCCGCGACTGCATCTCACGCTGCGTGCCGGTCTGGGACATCAGCTGGGTCAGGAAATCCAGAATCGTCTTGTCCACGTCGAGCAGCCCGGCGCAGATTCCTTCCACAAACTTCTGGCGCGCCTGGCGGGCCAGGCGGCGCTGCGGCAGGGAAGGGGAAGGGGCGGGCATGTCTCAATGGTAGCGCGGTAGCGCCTCAGACCGTGGCCCCTGCATTGGGGTCGTTCGGGTCTTCATCCTTCCTGGCCACCTTGACAAGGTCTTCCCGCTTCACGCCCAGCCACATGGCAATGGCCGCTGCGACGAACACCGACGAGTAGATGCCGAACAGGATGCCGATCGTCAGTGCCAGCGCAAAGTTATGCAGGCTGGGGCCGCCAAAGAAGAACATCGACAGCACCATCGCCTCGGTGGAGGCGTGGGTGATGATGGTGCGGCTCATGGTGCTGGTGATCGCATGGTCGATCACCTCGTGCGTGTTCATCTTGCGGTATTTGCGGAAGGCCTCGCGAATCCGGTCGAAGATCACCACCGATTCGTTCACCGAATAGCCCAGCACGGCCAGCACCGCCGCCAGCACCGAAAGCGAGAACTCCCACTGGAAGAACGCGAAAAAGCCCAGGATGATCACCACGTCGTGCAAGTTGGCAATGATGGCGGCCACGCCGAACTTCCACTCGAAGCGAAAAGCCAGGTAGACCACGATACCCACCACCACCATGGCCAGCGCCATGAGGCCCCCGTGCACCAGTTCTTCGCCCACTTGCGGGCCGACAAACTCGGTGCGCCGCAGCGTCACGGCCGGATCGGCCGCCTTGAGCGCGGCAATGACCTGCTCGCTTTGCTGGGCAGAAGTCACGCCCTTTTGCACAGGCAGGCGGATCATCACATCGCGCGCGGTGCCGAAGTTCTGCACCTGCACGTCGGTATAGCCCAGGCCGGAGACCGTCTCACGCACCTTGGCCAGTTCGGCGGGCTGGCTGTAAGCCACTTCCATCACGGTGCCACCGGTGAACTCCACCGACAGGTGCAGGCCGCGCGTGAGCAGGAAGAACACGGCCAGCGCAAAGGTAATGAAGGAAATCGCGTTGAAAACCAACGCGTGCTTCATGAAGGGGATGTCTTTTTTGATGCGAAAAAATTCCATGGCCGCAGTCCTCTTTAGTTCGTTTTGGCCACAGCGGTGTCGGCGTCTGGTTTCCAGACCTGTCCGATCGACAGGCTCTTGAGCTTTTTCTGGCGGCCATACCAGAGGTTCACCACGCCGCGCGAGAAGAACACGGCCGAGAACATGCTGGTCAGGATGCCGATGGTGTGCACCACGGCAAAACCGCGCACGGGCCCGGAGCCAAAGGCCAGCAGCGCCAGACCCACGACCAGCGTGGTCACGTTGGAGTCCAGGATGGTCGCCCAGGCACGTTCGTAGCCCGCGTGGATGGCCGCCTGCGGCGACAGGCCATCGCGCAATTCCTCGCGGATGCGTTCGTTGATCAGCACGTTGGAATCGATCGCCACACCCAGCGCCAGCGCCATGGCGGCAATGCCGGGCAGGGTCAGCGTGGCTTGCAGCATCGACAAAATGGCCAGCAGCAGCAACACGTTCACCGACAGCGCCAGGGTGGAAAACACCCCAAACAGCCGGTAATACACGCACATGAAGGCGGCCACGGCCACCATGCCCCAGACCACGCTGTGGATGCCGCGCTCGATGTTGTCGGCACCCAGGCTCGGGCCAATGGTGAATTCCTCGATGATCTCCATCGGCGCGGCCAGCGAGCCGGCACGCAGCAGCAGCGCGGTGTCGTTGGCTTCGGCGGTCGTCATGCGGCCCGAGATCTGCACGCGGCCACCGCCGATTTCGCTGCGAATCACAGGGGCTGTGACCACTTCGCCCTTGCCTTTTTCAAACAGCACGATCGCCATGCGCTTGCCGATGTTTTCGCGCGTGATGTCGCGGAAGATGCGCGAGCCCTTGGCATCCAGCGTCAGGTTGACGGTGGGTTCCTGGGTCTGGCCATCAAAGCCGGGCTGGGCGTCCGTAAGGTTCTCGCCGGTCAGGATGACCTGCTTTTTCACGATGACCGGCTGGCCGTTGCGTTCCAGGTAGCGCTCGGAGCCAAACGGCACGGGGCCCCGGCCGGCTTCGGCCGAGCGCGCTTCGGTGCCTTCGTCCACCAGGCGCACTTCCAGCGTGGCCGTGCGGCCCAGAATGTCCTTGGCCTTGGCCGTGTCCTGCACGCCGGGCAACTGCACCACGATGCGGTCCAGGCCTTGCTGCTGGATCACGGGTTCGGCCACGCCCAGTTCGTTGATGCGGTTGTGCAGCGTGACGATGTTCTGCTTGAGCGCCTGCTCCTGCACGCGGCGCGTGGCCTCGGGCTTGATGGTGGCGCGCAGCCGGAACTCGGTGCCGTCGGGCGTACTGACGGTCTGCAGGTCGGTGAACTGGTCGGAGATCAGGTTGCGGGTCGCCGTCTGCGTGGCTTCGTCGCGCACCTTGATGTCGATGGTCTGGCCATCGCGGCTGATGCCGCCATGGCGGATGTTCTTGTCGCGCAGCGCGGTGCGGATGTCGCCGGCATACGACTCGGCCTTCTTGGTCAGCGCGGCCTGCATATCCACCTGCAGCATGAAGTGCACGCCACCGCGCAGGTCCAGCCCCAGGTACATGGGGCGCGCATGCAGCGCCGTGAGCCAGGCCGGTGAGCGCGACACCAGGTTCAGCGCCACGATGTACGAGGGATTGGCCGGGTCGGGCACCAACGCCTTCTGGATGGCGTCGCGGGCCTTGAGCTGGTTGTCGGGGGTATCCAGGCGCGCGCGTACCGAGCCGCCGTCGAGCGTCACCAGGTCGGGCGTGACGCCTGCCGCCTTCAGCACTTCTTGCACCCGCTGCTGCACCTCAACATCCACCTTGACGGTGGCCTTGGCCGACGAAACCTGCACCGCAGGCGCTTCGCCGAAGAAATTAGGCAGGGTGTACAGGGCACCCACCAGCAGCACGATCACCAGGATCGCGTACTTCCAGACCGGGTAACGGTTCATGATCGCGCTCTTATCAGTTGTCCATGGCGCATGGCGCCAGCCCCTGCCAGGGATGCCGTGGAACTGGCTTTGCCAGGCCACTGGCATCGTCCCCCTTCCCGCGCGTTGCGCGAGAGAAGGGGGAAGCGGCGCAGCCGCTCAGGGGGATGTTCATCTTTACTTGACCGTGCCCTTGGGCAACACCTGCGCCACCGCGCTGCGCTGGACCTGCACTTCCACACCGCTGGCGATCTCGATGTGCAAGAAACCTTCAGACAAGCGCGTGACCTTGCCGACGATGCCGCCAGCGGTGGCCACTTCATCGCCCTTGGCGATGGCCTCGATCATGGCGCGGTGCTCTTTCTGGCGCTTCATCTGGGGGCGGATCATGACGAAGTACAGCACCACGAACATCAGCACCAGGGGCAGCATGCCCGTGAGCGAGGACATGATGTCACCACCGCCCGTAGCGGCGGCAGGAGCGGTCTGGGCAAAAGCAGAAGAAATAAACACGGACAGAACTCCACAATGGATGGGCAAAACACAAAACGCGCCGCCGGCACGCTTCACAAGCGCCGGCCGGGGCGGAACGGGGCATTGTATGCGGCCCCCTGCGGCGCGCCCAAGGGCTAAGACCCAGGCCGACGCCGGGTGTTTGCCGCGCAACGGTGAACTTCTCCGTGGCAGTTGAAAAAATGAATGAAAATGGCACGTAGCGCTTTATGGACAAGCGCTTGTAGCTATATATTTAATAGCATTACCCATACAGTGGCGCCGACTTTCATGGCCCGAAAAGCCCGCGCGCCGCTGTTCAGGCGGCCTGGCGCTGGGGCGCAGCCGCCGCGCCACCCCGCCACTGCACCAGCAGATCGTCCCATTTCGGGCGCACGGTTTTCAGGTGCCGCTCCTTCACATGCCCATAGCCGCGGATGCCTTCGGGAAGGCTGGCAATTTCCACAGCCAGCGGCAGCTTTTCGGGGGTGAGGCCCGCCAGCAGCTCGTCGATGCAGGCGCGGTATTCGACGATCAGCGCACGCTCCATGCGGCGCTCTGCGGTCTTGCCGAAGATGTCCAGCGCCGTGCCGCGCAGGCCTTTCATCTTGGCCAGCAGGCCGAAGGCGCTGCGCATCCAGGGGCCAAACGGCTGCTTGACCAGCTCGCCCTTGTCGTTCTTCTTGGCGGTCAGGGGCGGCGCCAGGTGGTGCACCAGCTTGTAGTCGCCCTCGAACATGTTCGCGATCTTGTCCGTGAAGGCCTTGTCGGTGTGCAGGCGCGCCACTTCGTACTCGTCCTTGTAGGCCATGAGCTTGAAGAGGTAGCGGGCCACGGCCTCGGTCAGGCGATGGGTGCTGCCCAGCTTGGCTTCTGCGGCCTTCACCTTTTCAACAAAGGCCTGGTATTCAGCGGCATAGGCTGCGTTCTGGTAGCCGGTCAAGAACTCCACGCGCTTGGCCACCATTTCGGCCAGCGAAGGCTTCTTGACGAACTGGATCACCTGCGCCGCCTGGAACAAGGCCTGCACTGCCGCCAGGTCGTGCGCGCAGCGGCGGCCCCATTCGAAGGCGGCCTTGTTGTTCTCGATCTGCACGCCGTTCAACTCCATGGCGCGCATCAGCGATGCGTACGTGAGCGGCACGCGGCCCTTTTGCCAGGCGTAGCCCAGCATCAGCGGGTTGGTGTAGATGCTGTCGCCCAGCAATTGGGTGGCCACCTGCTCGGCGTCAAAGCTGCCCACACCTGCCGCGCCCACGGCAGCGGCAATGGCGGCATCGCAGTTGCCGCCGGGGAACTGCCAGTCGGGGTTGTTCACAAACGCCGCCGTGGGCGTGCCGTGCGTGTTGAGCGCCACAAAGGTGCGGCCCGGCTGCATGACGGCCAGGGTGTACTTGTGCGCAGCCACGATGGAATCGCAGCCGATCACCAGGTCGGCCTTGGCCGTATCGACCTTGGTGGTGTAGATGGCGTCGGGGCGGTTGGCGATCTGGATGTGGCTCCAGGTGGCGCCGCCCTTTTGCGCCAGGCCACCGGCGTCCTGCGTAATGACGCCCTTGCCATCGAGGTGCGCCGCCATGCCCAGCAGCGAGCCGATGGTGATGACCCCCGTGCCGCCCACGCCGCCCACCACGATGCCCCAGGCGCTTTCAGCCACGGGCAGCACGGGGTCAGGGATGTTCGGAAGCGCCGACAAATCGCCCTTCTTCTCCTTCTTGGGCTTCTTGAGCTGGCCGCCTTCCACCGTCACAAAACTGGGGCAGAAGCCATTGACGCACGAGTAATCCTTGTTGCAGGTGCTCTGGTTAATGCGGCGCTTGCGGCCAAACTCCGTCTCCACCGGCTCCACGGAGAGGCAGTTGGACTTGGTGGAGCAATCGCCGCAGCCCTCGCACACCAGTTCGTTGATGACCACGGTCTTGTCGGGCGTGGCCAGGGTGCCGCGCTTCCTGCGGCGGCGCTTTTCGGTGGCGCAGGTCTGGTCGTAGATGATGGTGGTGCAGCCCTTGATCTCGCGGAACTTGCGCTGCAGCGTGTCGAGTTCGTCGCGGTGGTGCACCGTCACGCCGTCGGCCAGGGCCACGCCGTCGTACTTGTCCGGCTCGTCCGTCACGATCACGAGCTTGGCCACGCCTTCGGCCTTCAGGCTGTTCATGATCTGCAGCACCGAATGGCCCTCAGGCCGCTCGCCCACCGTCTGGCCGCCGGTCATGGCCACGGCGTCGTTGTAGAGCACCTTGTAGGTGATGTTGGTCCCCGCAGCGATCGCCTGGCGGATGGCCAGCAGGCCGCTGTGGAAGTACGTGCCGTCGCCCAGGTTGGCAAACACATGCTGGTCAGTGGAGAACGGCGCCTGGCCCACCCAGGTCACGCCCTCGCCGCCCATCTGCGTGAAGGTGGAGGTGTTGCGGTCGGGCATCCAGTTGGCCATGTAGTGGCAGCCGATGCCGGCCACGGCGCGCGAGCCCTCGGGCACGCGGGTGCTGGTGTTGTGCGGACAGCCGCTGCAAAACCACGGGGCGCGCTCGCCGGTGTCCACCAACAGAGACGTCATGGCGCGCTCACTGGCCTCAATGATGGCCAGGCGCGCCTCCATGCGGGCCACGATGTCGGCGGGCACGCCCAGCTTCTTCAGGCGCTTGGCAATGGCCTTGGCGATGATGGCGGGCGTGAGGTCCGCCTTGGCGCGCAGCAGCCAGTTCTGGCTGGGGTTGGGCATGCTCCATTCGCCGCCTGTGCCGTCACCCTCGGGCTCATCGAACTTGCCGAGCACGTTGGGCCGCACATCAGCGCGCCAGTTGTACAGCTCTTCCTTGATCTGGTACTCGATGACCTGGCGCTTTTCTTCCACCACCAAAATCTCTTGCAGGCCCTGCGCAAAGTCGCGCGTGATGGTGGCTTCGAGCGGCCAGACCACGTTGACCTTGTGCACGCGAATGCCCAGCTGGCGGCAGGTGTCGTCATCGAGGCCCAGGTCCACCAGGGCCTGGCGCGTGTCGTTGTAGGCCTTGCCGCTGGCGATGATGCCGAAGCGGTCTTGCTTGCCTTCGATGACGTTGTAGTTGAGCTTGTTGGCGCGGATGTACGCCAGGGCCGCGTACCACTTGTAGTCCATCAGGCGCGCTTCCTGCTCCAGCGGCGCGTCGGGCCAGCGGATGTGCAGGCCGCCGGGGGGCATGGCAAAGTCTTCGGGCGTGATGATCTTCACGCGGTCGGGGTCGATGTGGATGCTGCTGGACGACTCCACTACCTCCTGGATGGTCTTCATGCCCGACCACACGCCCGAGAAGCGGCTCATGGCAAACGCGTGCAAGCCCATGTCCAGAATCTCTTGCACGCTGCTGGGGAAGAACACCGGCGTGCCGCAGGCCTTGAAGATGTGGTCGCTCTGGTGCGCCGCCGTGCTGCTCTTGCTGATGTGGTCGTCGCCCGCGATGGCGATCACCCCGCCATGCTTTGCCGTGCCCGCCATGTTGGCGTGCTTGAACACGTCCGAACAGCGGTCCACGCCCGGGCCCTTGCCGTACCAGATGCCGAACACACCGTCGAACTTTTTGCTCTGCGGGTACAGATCGAGCTGCTGCGTGCCCCAGACGGCCGTGGCGCCCAGCTCTTCGTTCACGCCGGGCTGAAAGACGATGTGGTTCTCGGCCAGGTGCTTCTTGGCGGCCCACAGGGCCTGGTCGTACGTGCCCAGCGGGCTGCCCCGATAGCCGCTGATGAAGCCGGCCGTGTTGAGCCCCGCCGCCGCATCGCGCTGGCGCTGCAGCATGGGCAGACGCACCAGGGCCTGCACGCCGCTCATGAAGGCGCGGCCTTCGCCCAAGGTGTATTTGTCCTCCAGGGTGACAGTCTCTAGGGCTCTGCGGATCGATTCGGGCAAGGGGGCGTTCATGGCTGTCTCCGTGGGGATGGCGGCCCTGCCACCACCTTGTGGGCGGCAGCGGGCGTCGAAATAGATGGCTTGCAGGCAGTTTAGGCAGGCGCGCCGGATATGTGCTTTCGTTTTTATGCCGTGTTTACCCTTGATTCAGAAAGGATCTTTCTTAAAATTGCCACAACATGAACAATTTAGACAAATACGACCTCGCCATCTTGCAAGAATTGCAGGCCGACGCCCGCCTGACCAATGCCGAGCTGGCCCAGCGGGTGGGGCTGTCGGCCGCGCCGTGCTGGCGGCGGGTGCGGGCGCTGGAGGAGGCCGGGTACATCAAGGGCTACCACGCCGAGATCGACCGGCACAAGATCGGCCTGGGCGTGCTGGCCTTTGTGCGGCTCGACGCTGACCGCAGCACCGGCAACCTGACGCGGGCCATGGAAGAGGCCATTCGCCAGATTCCCGAAGTGGTGTCGTGCCACTACATCAGCGGCACCGGCACCTTCGAGCTGCAGGTGGTGGCGCGCGACCTGGACAGCTTTTCGCTGTTTGCCCGCGACGTGCTGCTCAACCTGCCCAATGTGAAAGACATGCACACGAGTTTTTCGCTGGGCGAGGTGAAAGCCAGCGGCGCCCTGCCCCTGGCACAACTGGCACGGGCGCGCACCTGATTGCTATTTATTAGATAGCTACATGCGCTTTCTGGTAAAGGGCTTGCGGCTGTTTTTAATCAAATTCTGATCGGTGCAAGCCCATGGGCTGTTGCGGGTCGCCAAGGCAGGCGCTGCGCTGGCGGGCCGGACACCGCACAATGGCGGGGCATGCCCCCACAGCCACCCCACGACAGCGCACACAGCGTCTTCCCTGCCGCACCGCCGCCCGCGGCCAACCGGCCGCCGGCACAAGCGGCCGCCGCCGCCCTGGACGCTGAACAGGCCGCCACCGCCACGCTGGGCGAAAGCGCCGCCCAGCGGGCCTCGCTCTCGCCCCTGGCCCCCCTGACGGTGCCGGTGTTTCGCATGCTGTGGCTCACCTGGGTGGCGGCCAACACCTGCATGTGGATGAACGACGTGGCGGCCGCCTGGCTCATGACCACGCTCACCACCTCACCCATCCTGGTGGCGCTGGTGCAGTCGGCCTCCACGCTGCCGGTGTTTTTGCTGGGCCTGCCCAGCGGCGCGCTGGCCGACATCCTGGACCGGCGCCGTTATTTCATCGCCACGCAGTTCTGGGTGGCCGCCGTGGCACTGGTGCTGTGCGCGGCGATCCTGGTGGGTGGCATGACGGCGCCGCTGCTGCTGGCCCTGACTTTTGCCAACGGCATCGGCCTGGCCATGCGCTGGCCGGTGTTCTCGGCCATCGTGCCCGAGCTGGTAAGCCGTCCGCAACTGCCGGCGGCCCTGGCGCTCAACGGCGTGGCCATGAACGCGTCGCGCATCATCGGCCCGCTGCTGGCGGGTGCCATCATCGCCAGCGCTGGCAGCGCCTGGGTGTTTGTGCTCAATGCCGTGCTATCGGTTCTGTCTGGCCTGGTCATCATGCGCTGGAAGCGCACCCATGTGCCCAGCCCGCTGGGGCGCGAAAAGCTGCCCAGCGCGATGCGCGTGGGCCTGCAGTTCGTGCGCCAGTCGCCGCGCATGCGGGCCGTGCTCTGGCGCATCGCCCTGTTCTTCCTGCACGCCACGGCGCTGATGGCCTTGCTGCCGCTGGTGGCCAGGGGGCTCGGCGGCGGGGGTGCGGGCACGTTCACGCTGCTGCTGGCGTCCATGGGGGCGGGCGCCATTGTGGCCGCCATGTTTTTGCCTCGGCTGCGCCAGGCCATGGCGCGTGATGTGCTGGTGATGCGCGGCACGCTGCTGCAGGCGGCCGCCATGGCGGTGATGGCCATTGCGCCCAATGTCTATGTGGCCGTGCCCGCCATGGTGCTGGGCGGCATGGCCTGGATCACCACGGCCAATTCGCTCAGCGTGTCGGCCCAGCTGGCACTGCCCAACTGGGTGCGCGCGCGGGGCATGTCGATCTTTCAGATGGCCATCATGGGCGCCACCGCGCTGGGGGCCGCCTTGTGGGGGCAGGTGGCCACGGTGACGTCGGTGCACCTGAGCCTGGCGCTGGCAGCGCTGACGGGCGTGACCGCCATGGCCCTGGTGCAGCGCCTGGTGACGGATCGCCACACGGAAGAAGACCTGAGCCCCTCGCAGGCGTTCAAGGCCCCGGTGGCGGCCACGCCGCCGCAGGCCGGGCGCGTGGTGGTCACCATCGAATACACCATCGACCCGGCGCGCGCCGCAGAATTTCGCGCACTGATGCAGGAAAGCCGCCGCAGCCGCCTGCGCCAGGGGGCGCTGTCGTGCGACCTGCTGCACGACCTGGCCGACCCGGCGCGCTATGTGGAGCAGATCGTGGACGAGTCCTGGACCGAGCACCTGCGCCGTTTCGACCGGGTGACCGCCTCCGATGTGGCGCTGCGCGAGCGCAAGCTGGCGTTTCACCGGGGCGAATCGCCTCCCGTGGTGGTGCGCTACCTGATGGAGCGCTGAAACGACAGCGGGGCTTGTTGCCCAAAAAAGCTATCAAAACCATAGCTTTTAGCGCTTATTCAGCAAGGGCTAGAGGCCATTTTTACTCAAATATTGAGCGCAGGCCTCCCAAGGCAACACGCTGCGGCCCGCTCAGCGCGGCCACAGGGCCCACAGGCGCAGGCCCTGCTTGAGCCGCCCGGCCAGTTCGCCCGCCTCGGGCCCCCAGCCAGCGAAATAGTCGGCCCGCACCGCGCCCACGATGGCGCTGCCAGTGTCCTGCGCCATCACCAGGCGCTGCATCGACACCTGCGGGCCCTTGGACGCCAGCCACACCGGCGTGCCATAGGGAATGCTCTGGCGGTCCACCGCAATCGACCGGCCGGGCGTGAGGGGCACGCCCTGCGCGCCGCGCGGGCCAAACTGGGCGTCCAGCGGGCTCAAGGGCTCTTCGCGGAAAAAAACGTAGCGCGGGTTGCTCCACAAAAGCTCGTTGGTGCGCTGCGGGTTGGCATTCAGCCAGGCGCGGATACCGGGCCAGGTGGCATCGCGCGTGGCGCCCTGGTCCAGCAGCCAGCGGCCCACGCTCTGGTAGGGCTGGTCGTTGGTGCCGGCGTAGGCCACCCGCACGGTGGTAATGCGGCCATCGGCCTCGGTAATCTGCAGGCGGCCCGAGCCCTGGATGTGCAGCACCATGGATTCGACCGGGTCGCGCAGCCAGGCAATGGCGCGCCCCTGCAGCGCGGCCAGGGCCTCGGGCAGGGTGTCGATCTGCTGGCGTGTGAACCAGGGCTTGCGGGCGCCGTGTCCGACGGGCAGTCCGTACACCGGCACGGTGTAGCCGTTGCCGGGCTGGCGGGCGGCGTCGATCATGGGCTCGTAGTAACTGGTGAGCAGGCCTTCGGCATTGCCGTCGGCGGCTTCGACACGGTAGGGCTGCAGGCGCCGCACCATCCAGGCGCGCTGCTCGTCAGTGCTGGCAATGCTGAGCTGGCGCACTTCGCCGCAAAGGGGGGCAAAGGCGGGCGCCGGGCGCTCGCAGCCCTTGATCCAGGCGTTCCAGGCTTCGTGCAGGGCGTCGTCGGCAAAACCGGGCAGCTCGGCCCAGCGCACCGGCACCCAGCGACTCTTGGGCTGCACCAGGGCCGGCGGCAGTGGCCCGGTATCGCCTGGCATGGCCGTGTCACCGGGGGCAGGGATGGCCCCGGGTCGCGCGGGGCTTGGTGCGGGCGCGGTGGAGCAGGCAGCCAGCGTTCCTACAATCAGCGCCGTCATCACAAGGCGCAGGAGTGTCAATTTCATGGGGCTGATTTTGCTTGAAGCGTTGCTGGCGCTGGTGGTGCTCGCGCTGATTGTCTGGTGGACGATGTTTTCGGGGCGTAAACGCGGTGAACTGACGCCGCCGCCCGACAAAGACTCCGATCCGCCCGCGCCATGAGCGCAGCGCCGAAATCGCAAGCTTTCGTCCTACATGGCGCGTTCGTGCTGGCCGATACCCTGGTGAAGGCGTAGAGTGAACACTGCCGACTCACCATCGGATTTGCATTCCGTCCCATCATTTACAAGGAGCCTCACCATGCGCAAATACTTTATTCCCGGCGTCGTCGCCGTTGTCGTCCTGGCCACCGGTTGCGCCGAGATGACCGATACCCAGCGGCGCACCGCCACGGGCGCCGGCGTGGGCGCACTGGCCGGTGCCGTGCTCAGCTCGGCCACGGGTGGTCGCGCGGGCACAGGCGCCGTTGTGGGTGCCGGTGTGGGCGCCCTGGGCACCTACATCTGGTCGCAGAACATGGAGCGCCAAAAGCGCGAAATGGAGCAGGCCACGCAGGGCACGGGCATTGCCGTGACGCAGACGCAGGACAACCAGCTCAAGCTGGACATTCCGAGCGACATTTCCTTTGCCGTGGGCCGCTCGGACATCCAGTCCAACTTCGCACCGGTGCTGGACCGTTTCGCCGAGGGCTTGCGCAACAACCCGAACACCGACGTACGCATCATCGGCCACACCGACAACACCGGCAGCGATGCCGTGAACAACCCGCTGTCGCTGGACCGTGCGGCCAGTACGCGCAATTACCTCACGGGCCGGGGCATCGATGGGCGCCGCATCTCGATCGAAGGCATGGGTGAGCGCCAGCCCATTGCCACCAACGACACCGCCCAAGGCCGCAGCCGCAATCGCCGGGTCGAGATTTATGTAGGCGAGCGCCCCCGCGGCTAAAGCGCAGGCGCTTGCGCAGTGGCCCGACGCGGTTTCACGGGCCGGTGCGCAGCAGGTTGGCCAGCTCCACCGCTGACTTGACCTGCATCTTGTCGAACACGCGCGAGCGGTGCACCTCGACGGTGCGCACGCTGATGTCCAGCTGGTCGGCAATCAGCTTGTTGGGCAGGCCGGCCACCACGAGGTCCATCACATCGCGCTCGCGCTCGGTGAGATCCTGCAGGCGCAGCTGCAGGCTGCTGCGCTGGCGCAGTTGCTCCAGGTGCGCGGCCGACTGGGTAAGCGCCTGCTCGATGCGATCGACCAGTGCGTTGTCGGAAAACGGCTTTTCGTAGAAGTCGAAAGCCCCGCGCTTGACTGCATCGACGGCCGTGGGCACATCGGCATGGCCGGTCAGGAAGATCACGGGCATGGCGGCCAGGTCGTCGCGCGCCAGCAGCAGGTCGAACAGGGCCAGACCACTCATGCCAGGCATGCGCACATCCAACAACAGACAGCACGGCTGGTGCGCCGCGGGGCGGGCCTGCCGCGCAGCGTCAAAAGCCTCGGCACTGTCGAAAGATTCACTGAGCAGACGGCGTGAGCGCAGCAACCAGGCGAGCGCTTCGCGCACGCCCGCGTCGTCGTCCACGATGTACACAAGAGCGTCGGATACAGGTTCCATCAGGGGGCAGGAGATTGGCTGACAACGGGCAGGGTGAAGGTGAATACCGTACCACGCGGCGCATGGGGCTCATAGGCCAGGAAGCCGCCATGCTGCTCGACCACCGTGCGGCACATGCTCAGCCCCAGGCCCATGCCTTCGGCGCGCGTGGTGAAGAACGGGGTGAACAATTGTTGCGCCACCTCGGGCGCGATACCGACGCCGCCGTCGGTCACCGAAAATTCCAGCCACCCGCTGTACGCATTGGATGCGCCCCGCCGCACCCGGATGGCCAGGATGCGCGGGTGGATGGCAGGGTCGTCCATGGCCTGCATGGCATTGCGCGTCAGGTTCAGCAGCACCTGCTCGATCATGGTGCGGTCGCACAGCGCGCATGGCAGATGGGGTTCCACCGAGGTCTGCACGCGCACGCCGAGCTTACGCGCCTGAAGGCTGATGATGGGCAGGATGGCATCGAGCAACTCTTGGGGGTTCACCGCCTCGCGGGTCTGGTCGCGGCGGCGCACGAAGTCGTGCACGCTCTTGATCACGCGTCCCGCGCGCTCGGCCTGGCGGGCAATGTGCTGCATGGCCATGCGCACATCCTGCAGGTGGCCAGGTTGGGCCGCGCCGGGGGCGCTGGAATCGAGCAGGTTCAGCGAACCGGTGGCATAGCTGGAGATGGCCGCCAGCGGCTGGTTGAGCTCGTGGCTGAGCAGCGAGGCCATCTCGCCCACGGTGGCCAGCCGGGCCGTGGCCTGCAGGCGATCCTGCGAGGCGCGCGAGATCTCTTCGATGCGGCGCTGTTCGCTGATGTCCAGGAACGCACTCATCCAGCCGGTGTGCAGCCCCTGGGCATTGATCAGCGGGGCCTCGATGATGAGCACCGGAAAGCGCGTGCCGTCCTTGCGCATGAAGACCGATTCGAAGCCCTCGCGCGGTGGCATGCCGCCAGCAAAGCGCTTGGCCTGGCGCTGCCGGTATTCGTCGGCGAGTTCGGGCGGCCAGTAGGGTGCCGAGGTGCTTTGCCCCAGCAGCTCTTGCGGACTGAACCCCACCATGGCGCAGAACGCGGGGTTGACGTAGGTGATGCGTCCCTGCAGGTCGCGCGCACGCAGGCCGGTCACCAAAGAATCTTCCATGGCCTTGCGAAAGGCCAGGGCGTCTGCCAGATCACGCTCCGCCTGCAGCCGGCGGCGGTTGTCCCGCACCAGCACCACCATCACAGTCACCAGCGCAATCGACATGGCGGTGACCAGCGCGGTCAGCACGTTGGGAAAGAGGTTGGGTGCGCCGTGCCAGCTGTCCATGCGCAGCACCAGCGTGGTGCCCGGCAGGTCAAGCAGCTGCTGGGCCGTGAACATGCGCGTGCCGCGCCGGGCCGCACCCAGCACTGCCAGCCGGGTGCCATCGGCCTCGGTAAACGAGGCCTCCTGGCTGCGCGTCAGGTTGTGCCCCACCAAATCCACCAGCATCTCTTGCAGGGCGAAGGTGGCCACCAGAAAGCCCGCGGGGTGCCCGGCGCTATGCAGGGGCAGGCACAGCTCCATCATTTCAGAACCCAGTCCGTCGCCATGCGGCTGGAAATAGCTGCTCGAATAGGCGGGGGTGCCCAGCCGGCGGGCATTGGTGCAGGCCAGCGCCGCATCGGAATGTGAGCCTTCGCGGCTGGCGGCGTCCCACGACACAGGGCGGTAGGGGGTCTGGGCGTAGGCGCGCAAGCGCAGGCTGGCGTCCCGCCACTCGATGCGCGCCAACTCGCGGCGTTGCCGCAGCAATTCCGTGGCATTGACCTCCCAGGCCAGCAGGCCCGGGCCACCCGCCTGCAGTGCCTGCAGGCTCTGCACGTTGCGCGCGAGCGCGGTGCGGATGTCGGAGCTCGCGTCCGCGGCGTCCCGCTCCAGCCGGGACTGCACCTGGCTGGCCTCGTAGCGCCCGGCCAGCCATACCAGCGTGACCAGCATGGCTGCCACCAGGGCCACCAGCAAGGTCCAGAGCGACCACCGGCGCCAGGCGCTGCGCCAGCGCTGCCAGGGTGTGCGGGTGCTGGGCGGCAGGCTACTCACAGAACGCGGTGCTCCAGCGCGGGCAGCTGCGCGCGCACCTGGCGCACGCGCCCGGCATCGAGCTCGCCCAGCACCACACCCGGACCTTGCGCCAGGGCGTGGACGATCTGCCCCCAGGGATCGACCAGCATGCTGTGGCCCCAGGTCTGGCGGCCGTTTTCGTGCAGTCCACCCTGCGCGGGGGCCAGCACATAGGCCAGGTTTTCCACCGCCCGAGCCCGCAGCAGCAGTTCCCAATGGGCCTGCCCGGTGGTGTGGGTGAAGGCGCTGGGCACCAGCAGCAGGTCGGCTCCCGCGCTGGCGTGCAGGCGGTACAGCTCGGGAAAGCGCAGGTCGTAGCAAACGCTCAGTCCGATGCGCCAGGTGTGGCCGGTGCGCGATGGCAGATCAAACTGCACCGGACTGGCCCCTGCCTCGATCACCCGGCCCTCGTCGAAATGCTCACGCCCGTTGTCAAACCGAAAGAGGTGGATCTTGTCGTAGCGCGCAGCACATTGGCCCGAGGGTGCATACACCAGCGTGGTGTTATGCACGCGCTCCGGATCGGCGGTCTGCATGGGCAATGTGCCGCCCACCACCCACATCTGCAACTCCTGTGCAGCGCGGGCGAGAAACGCCTGGACAACACCATCGCCCGGGGTTTCACGCAACGCCAGCTTGTCGGTGTCGCGCAGCCCCATGGCGCAAAAGTACTCGGGCAGCACCGCCAGTTCGGCCCCTGCCGTGGCGGCCTGTTCCAGCAGGCGGCGGGCCATGGCCAGGTTGTCGCTGCGCTGCGTGCCAGAGACCATCTGCAGGGCGGCCACTTTCATGAGGGCTCTCCGGCCGCGGAGGGCGCAAGTGTCTTGCCGGGCAGTTGTGCAGCCCCCGAAGGGGCGGGAGCACGGCCCGATTCCCGGCTGCGCCGCGGAATGCGCACGATATTCGGATCCGCCCAGGTGCCCCCAATCTGAAATTCCTGGGTGGCCGCCTCGATCAGCGGACCGCGCAGAAACACCTGGGCCAGAAAGCTGCCCAGTCCGACGACCGGATTGATGGCCGTGGCGACCAGCGAGGCCGTCATGGCGTTGATTTCGGGGACGACCACCACATGCAAGTCCTGGGTTTCGTGGTCGATGTTGGCGCTGCCCTCCATGAGCACGGCCGCGTTGACCCCCTTCATCTGCAGGTTGTTGGTGATGGCGACACCCTGCTCGATGCGCACGTCGCCCCGCACAAAATCGAACGCGAAGCCTTCGCTGAAGACGTCACGGAAATCGAGCGTCAGGCGGCGTGGCAACGACTGCAGGCTCAGCACCCCCAGCAACTTGGCAAGCCCCGGATCGGCCTTGAGGAACTGGCCAGACTCCACATTCAGGTTGATCTGCCCCGTCATGGAGCGGTAGTCCGGGCTCATGGGCGCACCGATCCATGCCACCTGCCCTTGCATGCGCCCCTTGCCGCGGCGCACCACCTTTTCCATGCCAAAACGGGCCAGCAGATCGCCGGAATCGCGGATGTCGAGTTGGAAGTTCATCACCGTGCGGCGGCGCAACGCCCGTTCGCCGCCGGCCACCACCGCCCAGTTGCCGCTGCCGGTAAAGGTGGCTTCAGGCGTCATGATGTTGAACTTGCCCAGCCGCCACTCGCGCTGGGCCACATCCCCGCCCCGGTTTTGCGCTTCGATCTCCACGCGCCCGAGCTGGCGGCCGCGCAGTTCAAAGTCGTCCACCACGATGTCCAGCGCGGGCATCGTGCCAGGCTGCTCGTCCAGCAACGCCTCGAATTGCGTGGCGGCGCTTTGCGGCAGCTTCAGGCGCGCCAGGCGGGCAAACACGCGGCCCGCAGGGTTGTCCCGGGTGCCTGCCGGCCGGTATTCGAGATAGCCGTTGAGTTCATCAGCATCCAGGTTGGCACGCCAGGTGGAGCCGTCCCGCGAGCCGCCGGCCACCAGGTTGTGCAATGTGCGCCCCTGCACATTGAGCGTCTGCGCGCGCACGGCGGCAACGGTGGGCAAATAGTCTTGCGCCGCACTGTCTGCGTGGGCGGCGGCGGCAGGGGTGCCAGCGTCGGCGGTGGTTGCCTGTTTCAGCACCTTTTCCCAGGCGTCCACGTCAATGTGTGCCGCGCGGACGTTGGCCGCCACGCCGTCCACCGGCATGGGGGCGGTTTCGCCGGCGGCCAGTCCAATGCCGATGGCCCCGCGCACCACGCGCGTCTGGTTGCCCCGGTGCTCTCGCTGGTAGCTGGCCGATCCCAGCAAGCCCAGGTCCAGGGTCAACTGGTCGCGCAGGGGTGGCGGGGCCATGCCTGCCGAGACAGCGGCCATGGATTCGCGGGCCACCTGGGTCTCAAAACGCACGGGCAGCAGGGCGTCTGCGGTCTTGGCTAGCGGTGCAGGCAACGCGAGGCCCAGTCCCTGCAAGGTGGTGGTGACCCGTATCTCGGGGATACCCCTGCGAAACGCCAGCGCCAGCGTGTAGGGCGTGCTGCCCGTGGCGCTGCGGGCCAGCTGCGAAACCATGCCCAGCTGCCGCGCCTGCTGAAGCCCCTCGGCAGTGGCCGTGCCTTGCGCCCGCACTTGCACGGCGGATTCGGTCAGACCAGCGCCGGCAGCCAGGGCACGCATTCCACCCTCCAGGCGCAGGTCGCCGCCGAGCGCGCGCGCCTGCACCCCGTTCACGGAAAATCCAGCGTCGGTGAATTGCACGGTGCCGCGGACGCGCGACAGCAGGGGTGTTTGCGGGGTGATCTGCACATCATTGTCCGCAAGCACCACGCGGCCCTGCACCTTCGATGCGTTGATATCGCTGATGGGCAGGCTCAGTTGCAGCTGCAAATCGGCAGGGCCCGTGCCGCTGGCCTGGTCCAGGGCGTGGCTGGTCATGCGCGCCAGCGGCGAGGTGCGCAGGATGGTCAACAACTCGGGCAGCGGCCCGCGCGCATCGGCCTTGACATCCACCACGGTGCGCGAAAGATCGGGAATCTTCGCCTCCACCTTGCTGACCCGCACGCCCGGCGTGCCGGCAAAGACGCCCGTGGTGGCACGTACTTGCAGGGAGGAGCGGTCGAAGGTCAGCTCTCCCGACAGCTGGGTCAGCGCCGGCCAGGGCGGGTCGCCACTGGATTGCAGCCGGGGAGGCACATAAACCAGGGTCACGTCCTTGACGCGGGCGCTGATGCGGAAATCGCCCTGCCGAGGGTCATTGGCAGGCATGTCATCCAGGCGCCCCTTGACGTGGAACTGCACGTTGCTGGCCGTGCCGGCCTGGATGGCGTCGCGCACATAGTGGCGCGAGTCGTCCGGAAGGCCCAAGGGCAGATAGCGGTGCACGCGGGTTCCGTCGGCCCGCGCCAGCGAGCCCGACAGGTCGATCACGCCCGGAAAACGGGCGTGCTGCGGGCCCTGGCTGGCATCGCTGGTGTTCCAGTTGGCGCGCAATTCACCCTGCATGTCGGCATTGGCAAAGCGCACATTGCTGGCCTGCACCGCCAGGCGCTGCCCATCCCCTTGCCCGTCTATTTGCCAGCGCAGGTCGGCGCTCAGCTGGTCCAGGGGCACGACGGGGTCTTCAAAGGCGCCGGGCAGGATCACCTCGCCCGCGGCAATGCGAAGGTCGGCCTTGCCGCCCGCCTGGGTCATGTCGATGTCCAGGCTGGCACCGCTCAGGCCTGGCACGCTGCGGCCAGCCTCCCGCTGCGTGGCAGCCAGCGCCAGCCCCGTGACCTTGCCGCGCACCTGGTATTGCTGCAAGGCGTCCAACGGGCCGCGCCAGGTGGCGTGCACTTCGTCGACCAGGCCCTGAGGGCTGTAAGTTTGCAGCGCGCTATGGGCGGCTGTTCCCAGTGGCAGGCGGCTGCCGATCTGGGCCAGCGCGGCAAGATCCAGGCGGTCCGCACGCAACTCACCCTGGGCGGGTGCCTTGCCTGCGGCCCCTGTGTATTGCAGGCGCAGGTTGCCCCCGGGCCAAACCAGGCCATCGTCGGCCGCAAACTGCAGGCCCTGGGTATAAAACTCGAAGCCGCCCTCCAGCCGCCGGCCGCCCAACCGGCCTTCGATGGAGGGCAGCGCCAGGGCCTTGAGCTGGGGCCCCAACGTGGCGTTGACGTCGGTCAGCGCCAGATCGGCGGTGCCACCCACAATCCGGCCACGCTGCACGTCGGCCCAGGCGCGAACGGCGCCACGGCCTTGCGCCACCTCAACGCCCACATCGGCATGGTGGCGCAAGCGGGAGACGTCCACGCGCGAGAAATCGGCAAACAGCTGGCCGCTCCAGTGCTGCCAGTTGCCATCGCGTGCCCGCAGCAACGGCGCGCGAAACCGCCCGGTCAGCGTGAACCGGTCGCCCCAGGCCGGCGGCGGCGTGGCCGCGATGCGCATGTTGTGCTGCCAGCTGCTGTTGCGCAGCAGCACATCGACATTGTTCAGCGCCAGCTCGGGTGCGCCACGCAGCTCGTCGGTCCAACGCAGCGTGCCGCCCTGGATGACGACTTCGCCTTGCGAAAACAGCCAGTCTGCGGCGGCGTTGTCCTCGCCCGCCGTTTCGGAGAAAGTGAGGCCCGCCACCACAATGCGGCCGTCCGCCTGCCTGCGGATGTCAAGGTCGGGGCGTTCGATGTAGAGCTGCTCGAAACCGCGGTTCAGCAGCGAGCGCGGGGACAGTGCCACCACCACGCGCGGCAGTTGCAGCGCGGCTCGCCCCTGGGCATCCAGCAGCGCGACATCCAGAAGCTCGATGGAGGGGATCAGGCCCTCGGAACGCGCTGTGATGGAACCGATGCGCACGGGTACCCCCAGCGCCCGTGCGGCCTGCGTTTCCAGTTGCGGGCGAAACTCGCCAATACGCGGCACAATCCAGCCATGCAGCGCTCCCCACGCGACGGTCAGCAGCAGCCACAGGGCCAACAGGCAACCCAGCGACCATCGCGCAAACCCGGCGACGAATCGCAGCAGGCGTGTGGGGCGATTTAATGGATCGATCATTGGTGGGCTTGAATGTGGCAGGAATTATGACCCGCGACCCAGGCGTGGGTTCAGTGGAAACCGGTGTCCTTATGTATGTAGCGGCCCGCCGCACCCCCCGCCATGTCCACCTATCCCGCTGAATTATCGGGCTCCGTCGCTGACTCGGCCGGCTTGGCGAGGTACTCGCGTTTCTTTCAACGCCTGCAACGCCGCTACGCAGACGATCTGGCCTTGCTGCCGGCCGGCGCGCCGGACAAGGCCTCCATGGCGCAGGCCTTTGCGGCATTGCAGGCGCGCGGGTGCGACATCGCAACCGCCCTGCGCATACTGCGCCAGCTGGTCATGGAGCGGCTGATCCGGCTCGATTGCGAAGCCCAGGCCCCGCTGGCCCACATCACCCGCGCCGTCACCGAGCTGGCCGAGTTCGCGCTCGATCAAGCGTGCCTGCACGCCCGCCGCGAACTAGACAACCGCTACGGCGCACCGCTCTCGCCCGATGGGCAGCCGGTGCCCCTGTGGGTGATCGGCATGGGCAAGCTGGGCGCGCGGGAGCTCAACGTATCCAGCGACATCGACCTCATCTACGTCTATGCGCAAGACGGCGAAACGGCCGGTAACGTGGACGGACGCGGCCGCATTTCCAACCATGAATATTTTGCCCATGCGGTGAAGATGATCTACAGCCTGGTGGGCGACACCACCGAACACGGCTTTGTCTTCCGGGTGGACCTGGCCCTGCGGCCCCATGGCAATTCCGGCCCCGCCGCCGTATCGCTGGCGGCACTGGAAGACTACCTGCAGGTGCAGGGGCGCGAATGGGAGCGATTTGCCTGGCTCAAGAGCCGGGTGGTGGCGCCGCAAAGCTGCATTGACAGCGCCGAAGTGCTGGCGCTGCGCAGCGTGGTGCTGCCGTTCGTGTTCCGACGCTACCTCGATTACAGCGTGTTTGATGCGCTGCGCACCCTGCACCGGCAGATCCGCGAGCACGCCGCCAAGCGCAGCGCCGGCCATCCGGAGCGCGCCAATGATGTGAAACTGTCGCGCGGCGGTATTCGCGAAATTGAATTCACGGTGCAGCTGCTGCAGGTGGTGCGCGGTGGGCAGTTTCCCGAACTGCGCCGCCGGCCCACGCTGGATGCCCTGCCACGGCTGGCCCAGGCCGGGCTCATGCCGCAGGAGACAGCCGATGCACTGGCGCGGGCCTATGTGTTTCTGCGCCGCGTGGAGCACCGCATCCAGTACCTGGACGACCAGCAGACCCATGTGCTGCCCACGCGCGACGACGATCTGGCCTGGATTGCCCGCACCATGGGCCACAGCGACTGCTGCGGTTTTCTGCATGAACTCGATGCCCACCGTGAGCTGGTGGCACAGGAGTTCGACACCCTCCTGGGTGGCAATGGCAAGAAGGAATGCAATGGCGGCGGATGCGGCGGGCCGCGCGCGGCCACCACGCCCCCACCCGAGCTGGAAGGCTTGCTCGAACAACTGCCTGCCGGGTTTCGCAAGCGGGTGGCGGAGTGGCGCACCCATCCCCGCGTGATCGCGTTGCGCGACGAAGCCCGCGCACGGCTGTTCCGGCTGATCCAGCGCACGGCGCAGTGGCTGGGCGAAGGACGGGTCACCGAGGAAGCCGCCGTGCGCCTTGTGAACTGGCTCGAGCCCCTGCTGCGACGCGAAAGCTATCTGGCCTTGCTGCTGGAGCGCCCCTCGGTGCATGAGCAACTGCTACACCTGCTGGGCGCCGCCCGATGGCCCGCTCGCTACCTGCTGCAACACCCGGGTGTCATCGATGAACTGGTGGGTAACGCGCTACTGGCCGAGCGCTTTGTCGTGGCTGATTTCGAGCGCGAACTGGCCCTGCGGCTGGCTTCGTTGCGGTCCACTGGCGAGGACGACGACGAAACCCTGCTCAACCTGTTGCGCCGCGCGCAGCACGCGGAAACCTTCCGCACGCTGGCCCGCGATGTGGAGCACCGGATCACCGTCGAGCAGGTGGCCGATGACCTGAGCGCGCTGGCCGACAGCGTGCTGCGCATCTCGGCCCAGTGGTGCTGGAGCCGCCTCAAAAACCGGCACCGCGAAACCCCGCAATTTGCCATCATTGGCTACGGAAAGCTCGGCGGCAAGGAGCTGGGCTACGGCAGTGATCTCGACATCGTTTTCGTGTTCGACGATGACGACGAACGGGCCCCCGAGATCTATGCGGCGTTTGTACGCAAGCTGATCAACTGGCTCACCGTCAAAACGGGCGAGGGTGATTTGTACGAAATCGACACGGCCCTGCGCCCCAACGGCAATTCCGGCCTGCTGGTCACCAGTTTCGATGCCTACGCGGCATACCAGCAGCAACGCGGCAGCAACACGGCATGGACATGGGAACACCAGGCGATGACGCGGGCGCGCTTTGTGCTGGGCAGTGCCGCCCTGCAGGCCCGCTTTGATGCGGTGCGTGAAGCAGTGATCACGTCGCCGCGAGACCCCGTCGCGTTGCGCGCAGAGATCGTGTCCATGCGCGGGCGCGTGCGTTCGGCCCATCGCACGCGCGAGGGGCAGTTTGATGTGAAACACAGCCCGGGCGGCATGGTGGATGCCGAGTTTGCCGTGCAGTACCTTGTACTGGCGTATTCCGCCCAGCACCCTGAGTTGGTGAGCAACGTGGGCAACATCGCACTGCTGCAGCGCGCCGAGCAAGTGGGCTTGCTGCCTGCCGGTGTGGGCCAGGCTGCAGCCGACGCCTACCGCGAACTGCGCCGTGTGCAGCACCGTGCACGGCTCGATGAAGTGCCGACCGAAGTCGCGCCCCCCGCGCTGCAGGCAGAGCAGCGCGCAGTGCTGGCGCTCTGGGATGCGGTTTTTGGCGATAACCCGGTGCGTGCTGCGACCTGAAAGCATGGTGCATGGCGCGGTATGCCATCCCGCGACAGTATCCTGCCTTGAATAGCGAGGGGGCCCGACCGCCGAGGCAGGTGAGGGTCTGGCAAACAGCAAACCATTTCCCATGGTTGTTCGCCCTTGATGGCGACCTACCGGTTAGATAATGTAACGAGCGCCATGAATCTTGTTGCCCTGAACATTAAATCCATCCAGTTGGGTCATCCGCTGCCTTTTGTGCTGCGTGGTGCGGATGGAGCGTTGCTGGCGCAAAAAGGCTATGTCATCCGCACCCGTGCCGAACTGGAATCGCTGGAGGCACGCGGCCTGCAACTGTGCGTAGACACGAGTGAGTCCGGCGAGAGCCACCGCGCCTACCTCGCGCAGCTGCAGAAAATGCTGCTGTCCGACACTTCCCTGGGGCAGATTGCGGCGATGAAGATCCATGCAGGCGCGCAGTCGGGAGGTACGCAGGCTGGCCGTGAACGCGATGGTAAATATGTGCCGGACTGGCCTCAACTACAGTTGCGTGCCACCCAGTTGCTGCGCGCACCACTGGCGGGCGATTTCGAGGGCCGTTTTCAGGCCCTGCACGGTGAACTGAACCGCAATTGCGAGCAAGCGCCCGACGCCACGCTGCTGGCCCTGATTTATCTGTCGGCGCAAGAAACCCGCATGTACAGCGCCACCCACGCCATGCTGGTGAGCTGCGCGTGCATGGTGGTGGCGCGCGAAATGCTGCGTTGGCCCGATGCGCGGGTGCTGCAACTGGGCAGCGCGGGGCTCACCATGAACATCGCCATGACCGAGCTGCAGGACCAGTTGGCCCAGCAGTCGCAGCCACTCACGGCCCAGCAAATCATGGCAATCGAAGACCATGCCAGCCGCTCTGAGCAGTTGCTTCGCCGCTTGGGGGTGACCGACCCCGTGTGGCTGGAAGCGGTGCTGTGCCATCACCACCGCTTGCCCGGCCCGCTGGCGAAGAAGTCCGAAGCGCAGCAAATGGCGCGCCTGCTGCAGCGCGCCGATATCTTTGGCGCCCGCCTGGCCCCCCGCGTGGTGCGCTCGCCCATGCCGGTCACGGCCGCCATGCAGGCCAGCTACTACAACGAAGAACACCAGGTGGACGAGGCGGGTGCCGCGCTGGTCAAAGCGCTCGGCATCTACCCGCCGGGCGCCTTGGTCCGGCTGGCCACCCAGGAAGTGGCTGTGGTGCTCCGCCGTGGCACCACGGCCACCACACCCCGCGTGGCCGTGGTGATGAACCGTGACGGCATGCCCACCGGCGAGATGATTCCGCGCGACACCTCCCAAACCGCCTGGAAGATCGCGGGCGTCGTGGCATACCGGGACGTGCGGGTGCAATTGCCCCTGGACCGCTTGCTGGCCCTGGTGTAGCTCCATGCGGGTGGTACCGGCGGGTGCAGCCAGGGCCCGGTCCGCGCCAGCAAGCAGCAGCTGACCGCGCCCCAACCCCGGTGATTTCCATGATCTCGTTACGCTTTGCCGATCTTTTCGAGCCAGGGGCTGGAACTTTGGCGGTATAACCCCACTCTGTAGAGTGCAAGAGCGCATTGGGCGCCTTACCGGTTTGACGTTGCGAAGCCTTTCGGGCCCCAGGGTTCCGATTGACCTCCTGGAGCGCTTCTCCTCCCTCCCTCTCTTATTCGCTTCGGGACGCTTCGCAACTCTTTTATTCCAGGCGCCGGCCAGAGGGGGCCGGCTTACACCGGCATCTTTGGATGAGGCCAAGGCCCCGCGCCGGCGCTCAGGCCCTCAGACCGGCTTGGTATCCGCAAAGCTCGGGCGCTGCATCAGCTTGTCGAGCAGCTTGCCCAGGTTGGGATGCTCGCTGCGCCAGTCGATCAGGGGGAAGCGAAACTCCAGCCAGCCCAGGGCGCAGCCCACGGCGATGTCCGACAGGCTCAGGTGGATGCCGCTGCAAAACGGCTTGTCGCCCAGGCCCTGGCCCATGGACTTGAGGCTGGCGTGCACCTTGCCCAGCTGGCGGTCCATCCAGGCCTGGCTGCGTTCGCTGTCCTGGCGGCCCGCCCAGGTGGCTTCCAGGCGCGCCAGGATGGCGGCGTCCACCAAGCCGTCGGCCAGCGCTTCCCAGGTCTTGACCTCGACCCGCTCGCGGCCCTGCGCGGGAATGAGTTTGCCCACGGGTGACAGCGTATCGAGGTATTCCACGATCACGCGCGAATCAAAAATCGCCTCGCCGCCCTCCATCACCAGGCAGGGCACCTTGCCCAGCGGGTTGGACTTGGCAATGGTCGTGTCATCCGCCCAGACGTTTTCCTGCACGAACTGGTAGTCGAGCTTTTTTTCGGCCATCACGATGCGTACCTTGCGCACGTAGGGGCTGGTGTTGGAACCGATCAGTTTCATGTTTCTTCCATTGCGCGGGGTTGTCTGTTCCATACGCGGGCGATTCTATCGGCAGTGGCTTGGCTGACGCTGACCGTGGCGCGCAGCCTACAATCTTGCGCCATGAGCCTGTCCACCATCACCGCCCTGTCGCCGCTTGACGGCCGTTACGCCACCAAACTTGCCGCGCTGCGGCCCATCATGAGCGAGCACGGCTACATGCAGCGCCGCGTTCAGGTGGAAGTGGCATGGTTCATCGCGCTGTCGGATGCCGGTTTTGCCGAGTTCAAGCCGCTGACCACCGGCGCCCGCGCCTACCTGCTGGGCCTGGTCAAAAACTTCTCCGAGGCCGATTCGGCCGCCATCAAGGAGATCGAGAAAACCACCAACCACGACGTGAAAGCCGTCGAATACTGGATCAAGAGCAAGTTCGAAGCGCGCCCCGAGCTCGAAAAGGCGTCGGAATTCGTGCACTTCGCCTGCACCAGCGAAGACATCAACAACACCAGCCACGCCCTGCAACTGCGCTCGGGCCGCGACCAGGTGGTGCTGCCCGGCCTGGACCGCATCATCCTCAAGCTGCGCGAAATGGCCCACGCCTTTGCCGACGTGCCCATGCTCAGCCGCACCCACGGCCAGACCGCCAGCCCCACCACCGTGGGCAAGGAAATGGCCAACGTGCTCATGCGCCTGCAGGCCGCCAGCGAGCGCATTGCCGCCGTCAAAATTTTGGGCAAGATGAACGGCGCCGTGGGCAACTACAACGCCCACCTCGCGGCCTGGCCTGAGTTTGACTGGGAAGCCTTCAGCAAGAAGGTCATCGAAACGCCCGAGCCGCTGGGCCTGGGCCTGACCTTCCAGCCCTACAGCATCCAGATCGAGCCGCACGACTACATGGCCGAGCTGTTCGACGCCGTGGCGCGCGCCAACACCATCCTGGTGGACCTCTCGCGCGACATCTGGGGCTATGTGAGCCTGGGCTACTTCAAGCAGCGCCTGAAGGCCGGCGAGATCGGCTCCAGCACCATGCCGCACAAGGTCAACCCGATCGACTTCGAGAACGCCGAAGGCAACCTGGGCCTGGCCAATGCGCTGCTCAAGCATTTGGCCGAGAAGCTGCCCATCAGCCGCTGGCAGCGCGACCTGACCGACAGCACCGTGCTGCGCAACATGGGCGTGGCCCTGGGTTACGCCGCGCTGGCCTATGCCTCGCTGCTCACCGGCCTGAACAAGCTCGAACTGAACGAGCAAGCCCTGGCCGCCGACCTGGATGCGAGCTGGGAAGTGCTGGCCGAGCCCATCCAGACCGTGATGCGCCGCTATGGCGTGCAGGGCGCCTACGAAAAGCTCAAGGAAGTCACCCGCGGCCAGGTGGTGACGGCCGAGGCCCTGCATGGATTGATCCGCTCGCTGGAGATCCCGCAGGCCGAAAAAGACCGCCTGCTGACCATGACGCCCGGCAGCTACATCGGCAAGGCCGCCGAGCTGGCACGCCGCGTCTGACCCGCCTCAATTTTTGGCATTTTCAGCTCCCAGCGCTTACACGGTAAGCCCTGGGAGCTATTTATTTGTGAGCACAAAACCATGGCCATCAAATCCACCATCTTCAAGGCGAACCTGCAAATCGCCGACATTGACCACGGCTACTATGCCGACCACGCGCTCACGCTGGCCCGCCACCCGAGCGAGACCGACGAGCGCATGATGGTGCGGCTGGCGGCCCTGGCCATTGCAGCGCACCAGCTCAACGACCTGTGCAACGGCGATGCCACCCTGGCGTTTGGCGCGGGACTGTCCGACCCGGACGACCCTGATGCCTCGCTGACCGACTTCACCGGCCGCAAGCGCGTGTGGATCGAAGTGGGTCAGCCCGAGGACAAGCCGCTCACCAAGGCCTGCAGCAAGGCCGATTCGGTCATCGTGTATTGCTTCAACCACGCCGCCGAGATCTGGTGGAAGGGCATCGAAACCAAGCTCTCGCGCCTGGAAAAACTGCAGGTCTGGCGCATTCCCACCGAGGCTTCGCAAGCGCTGGCGCAGCTGGCCGAACGCAGCATGCAGCTGCAGGCCACGGTGCAGGAGGGGGCCATCACCCTCAGCAGCACCCAGGGCAGCGTGCATGTGGAGCCCGTGCGCTGGAAATAAGGCGCCGGGTTTTGCATAAAACTGGCTGCTAGCGCTTTCCCATCAAGCGCTAACAGCTATCAAAATAAGAGCATCAGTCGCGCGGCATGAGCGCGCCGCTGGGCCCTTCGGCCGCGCGTTCGGCGTAGCGGTTGAAGCGCCAGGCGGTGTGTTCCAGCGTGATGCGGCGCCACACGGCGCGCTTTTCGGCGGGGCCCATGGCGGGCCACAACTGCACCTCGTCAAAGCTGCGCCCGCAGCCCTTGCACCAGTCGTCGCCCTGGCTGGTCGAGCAGATGGCGATGCACGGCGTGTCGGGCGTGGTGTCGTACCAGGCCAGCCAGGCGGCCCGCGCCGGCGCCGGCAGGCTTTGCTCGTCGGCCTCGTCTTCGTGGCGGAACACCATGCGCGCATACACCTCGCCCAGCGCGCTGATCTCGGGCGCCAGCGCCGCCCCAGCAGTGGCGGGCGCGCGCTCGCGCCAGTGGTTGATGGCGGCTTCGATGTCGGTGATGTGGATGGCGGCCATGGCGTGCAGTTGCAGCAAGAGGGGGCAACGGGGCACGGATCATAGCCGCGCGGCGTGCCCCGGGCGGGGCGCCACGCCGGTGGCCCTGTCTGGCGCGGGGGCGGGCGAGCGGGCTTTGCGTACTCCTGTTTTGATAGCTTCCTGCGCTTGCCAGCAAAGCGCTTGAGGCCGATTTCTCTTGAATAATGGCCCACAAAACCATGGTTTCTGGCTTGCACGCCCCGCGCGGCCTGTGTTCCAATCGCCGCTTCGAAGGGGAGTAGCTCCCGACATGTGTTCCGACCGAGGCAGTCATTGGCGATCGGGGGCATGGCATCGGAACCGTCGTCAATACGAAGCATCGCTTCCGGCGGTCCGGGTTCGGCACACACCAGGGTGCCGAACCGAGCAAGACCTTTGATGGGCCCACCGTGGGCTGATCAAGGCCGTCACCTCGCCATCTCTGCCCCTGGTGGCACGCCCCTGATCCGCCCACAGCAAGCCTCCTATCCCCGGGACGAACTCGGCGCTACAGTCGCAGCCGGGTCGTCCTTTTGCCCTTTGATATTGAGGAATTTATGGACTTTTTGGCATCGCCCGAATTCTGGCTGGCACTCGGCCAGATCATCATCATCGACATCCTGCTGGGTGGCGACAACGCGGTGGTCATTGCGCTGGCCTGCCGCAAACTGCCGCCCGCCCAGCGCACCAAGGGCATCATCTGGGGCACGGCCGGTGCCATCGTGCTGCGTGTGATCCTGATCGCGTTTGCCATGACGCTGCTGGCGCTGCCTTTCCTCAAGTTCGTGGGCGCGCTGCTGCTGGTATGGATTGGCGTGAAGCTGCTGGCCCCCGATGAAGACGGCCATGGCGACATCCAGACCAGCGACAAGCTGCTGGCCGCCATCAAGACCATCATCGTTGCCGACCTGGTGATGAGTGTGGACAACGTGATCGCCATTGCGGGCGCCGCGCAGAACGCGGGCGAACACCAGTTCCTGCTGGTGGTGCTGGGCCTGCTGATTTCCATCCCGATCATCGTCTGGGGCAGCCAGCTGGTCATCAAGCTGATGGAGCGCTTCCCCATCATCATCACGCTCGGCGGCATGCTGCTGGGCTGGATTGCGGGCGGCATGCTGGTGACCGACCCCGTCTTCTCCAACCCTGACAAGTGGCAGTGGATGTTCAAGATTGCGCAAACCGACACCATCCGCTACGCGGCCAGCGTGGCCGGCGCCTTGCTGGTGTTTGTGGCTGGCAAGGCCATTTTGGCGCGCCGCGCCGCCGCCGCGCCTGCACAGGGCTGAGGGCAAACGTAAACCCGCCGGTGCGCGAACCGTCAAACCGGCGAATGGGCTAGCGCAAAGGGGGCACTATGCCCCCTTTGTCATGCTCCCGCCTCTGGAGGTGGTATGGACAAAGTCATCGTGTACGTGGACGACGCAGCCCATGCGCAGCAGATCCTGGCGCCCTTGCTGGCGGGCGAGGCGGCTGCCGGAACGCACTGGGTGCTGGTGGCCTGCGCCCCGCGCATGACGCACCGCGTCAGCAAGTGGGTGAGCCACCGCGCCCGCGAAAACTGGCGCGACAAATGGGCCGACAAGCTTTTTGCGCAGCTGCTGCCGTGGCTGCGGTCGGGCAGCCACGGCAACGTGACAACCGTGCTGGCCAAAGGCCCCTTGCCCGAGCTGGCCACGCAATTGCAGGCCGAACTGGGTGCCGCCCGTGTGGTCGATGCCCGCCGGCCCAAGCTGGATGCCGCCGCCGACCTGTCGTCCGCTGCGTCGGCCCGCCTGTTGTTTCCGGGCACCTTGCCCGGCCTGCTGACCGGGCTGGGCGCACTGCTGGTGCTGGACATGGCCTGATCCGATCACCCAGGCTTCGACGCGCAGCCTGTGGTGTCGTGTTTCAAGAACGCCGCCACCAGCCAGCGCGCCCGGCCGCCTGCAAAGCCAGCCCGGTGTTATTGTGCGCGCATGAAACTCCTACTCAAATGGCTGCTCAGCGCTGCGGCACTGCTGCTGGTGGCTTACCTCTACAGCGGCGTGCAGGTGCAAAGCTTTACCTCGGCCCTGATTGCCGCGCTGGTCATCGGTCTGTTCAATGCCGTGCTGCGCCCCGTGCTGGTGGTGCTGACGCTGCCGGTGACCATCGTCACCGTGGGCCTGTTTCTCTTTGTGATCAACGCCCTGATGTTCTGGGCCGCCGCGGGCGTGCTGGGCGGTTTTCATGTCACCGGCTTTGGCGCGGCCCTGCTGGGCTCGCTGATCTATTCGGTGCTGGGCTTGCTGATCGAATCAGCGCTCGGCGGCCTGTTCCTTCAAAAGTAGCTCCATCGCACGCAGCCGCGTGTCGATGATGGACACCTCGATGTAGTCGGCGGCGCTGCTGCTTTTGCGCGCCAGGTCTTGCCCGGCCTTGAAGCGGTCCACCGCGGCGGCATAGTCGTAACGGGCGGCGTGCGATTCGGCTTCGGCGCGCACGGCCCGCAGCGGCTGCCCCTGCGCCTGCCAGGCGCTCGCCAGCAGTTGCCACACCGTCGCATCGTGCGGGTGGGTGGCCACCCAGGTCTGCAGGGCGCCGGTTACCTCGGCGGGGCGGCCCACGCGCAGCAGGGCCTGGGTGCGCAGCACCAGCTCTGGTCGGCCGGAGCCCTGGGGCAAACGCTGCAGCGCGGCCTCGGGCAGGCCGGCAGCCAGCTCGATCTCGGCCGCCAGCCGCTGCGACTGGCGCTGGGCCGCCGCATCGCCCCGCACCACCTCGTCCAGCTTGGCCTGGGCCGTGCGTGCAGCCGCAAAATCCCGCAGCTGGTTGCTGGCCAGCGCGGCGGTGTACAGCGCCGCAGCGCGGCGCGCGGCGGGCTGGCTGGCAAAGCCGGTGCTCTGGGGCTCGGCAATCCACAGCCGCAGCGCATCCACCCCAGGGTTTGCCAGCACACGGGCCCGGGCCGCCACCATGGCGTGCTCCAGGCTGGGCGGCAGTGGTGGTGCCGCGCCGCCCGGCGGCAGCCGCGAGTGCATGTCGGCCATGCGCTGGGTGGTCAGCGGGTGGCTGCGCAAATAGGGCCACGAGCCGTTGTCGTTGAGGCGGTTGGCCTGCTGCAGCTTGTCAAACATGCTCACAAAGCCCTGGGGTGCAAACCCCGAGGGCTCCATCAGCCCGTAGCCGATGCGGTCGGCCTCGCGCTCCATGTCGCGCGAAAAATTGAGCTGGTTCTGGATGGCCACCGCCTGGCCGCCCACCATCATGGCCTGCGCGGCCCCAGGGTTCTTGCTGGCGGCCAGCGCGGCCAGCACCATGGCACCCACCAGCAGGGGCGTCTGGCGGCCTTGCTGCGCGATCAGGCGCGAGATATGGCGCTGGGTGACATGGCTCAGCTCGTGCGCCAGCACCGAGGCCAGCTCGTCGCGCGTGGCCACCACGCCGATCAGCCCCAGGTGCACGCCCAGGTAGCCACCGGGCAGCGCAAAGGCATTGACCGTGCGGTCGCGCCCCAGCAGCACCTCCCAGGCAAAGCGCTCATCGAGCTCGGGCGAGAGCTCGCCGCGCGCGCGTGCAGCCGCCAGCAGCGCCTGCCACAGCCCCTGCACATATTCCACCAGCACCGGGTCATCGATGTAATCGGGGTCGCGGTACAGCTCGCGGATGATGCGGTCGCCCAGGCGGCGCTCTTCGCCCGTGGTGAGGGCGCTGCCATCGCCCAGGGTGGGCAGGGCGGGCTGGGCCGCAACAGGCAGAGCGGCACCCGCGCCAACCGCTATCAATAAAGAAGCTATCAGCGCACGCCCAGAAAGCGCTGGAGGCGAATTTTGATGAATTTTTTGTGCAGCCAAAGAGGCATCAGCCCAAGGCATTGCAGGGGTGCGTTTGCGGTTCCACATGCACGTATGATGCCCCTTCGCCCAAATGTTTCCCACCGATTCACCTGGTTACCACGCCATGTCCGCACTCACCCACTTTGACGCCCAGGGCCAGGCCCACATGGTTGACGTGGCCGCCAAGGCCGCCACGCACCGCATCGCCATCGCCAGCGGCCGCATTGACATGCTGCCCGCCACCCTGGCCCTCATCGAAGCCGGCACCGCCAAAAAAGGCGACGTGCTGGGCATCGCCCGCATCGCCGGCATCATGGCGGCCAAAAAAACGAGTGACCTGATTCCGCTGTGCCACCCGCTGGCACTGACCCGCGTTGCTATTGAATTTGAAGCTGCCAGCGCACGCCAGCCGGGCGCTACAGGCATATTTTGTGCTGCAACCGTAGAAACCGTCGGCCCCACCGGCGTCGAGATGGAAGCCCTCACCGCCGTGCAAATTGCCCTGCTCACCATCTACGACATGTGCAAGGCCGTGGACCGCGGCATGTCCATCCACGACGTGCGCGTGGTGGAAAAGCACGGGGGCAAATCAGGGAGCTTGGTGGCGTGAAATGCTGCCCGCCCAACTGCCTGCGCAACGACAATAGGCCACACCCCTTGCCTGGAGATGCTGCCATGACCGTCCCCGCCACCAAACCACAGTTCGATGCCCCGTCCTACCTCGCCTGGGAGGCCGAGCAGCCCGAAAAACACGAATACCTCGATGGCGAAGTGTTTGCCATGGCCGGAGCCTCCGAATCCCATGTCACCCTGGCCGGCAACCTGTTCATGGCCCTGCGCAACCACCTGCGGGGCAGCCCGTGCAGCGTCTTTATCTCGGACATGAAATTGCAGGTGGAGGCCGACAACGCCTTCTTCTACCCCGACGTCTTCGTTACCTGCGCCGAATCCGACCGCGCCCACAGCCACTACAAGGCCGCGCCCAGCCTGGTGGTGGAAGTGCTCTCGCCCACCACATCGGCCTACGACCGGGGCGCCAAATTTGCCGCCTACCGCAAACTGCCCAGCCTGCGCGAATACGCGCTGGTGGACACGGAACGCCTGAGCATCGACCTGTTTCGCCGCGACGAAACCGGCCACTGGGTGCTGTACCCGTCTGAGGGCGGGGACACGGTGGAATTTGCCAGCGTGGGGCTGAACGTGGCGGTGGATCGGGTGTATGAGGACGTCAACATGGAGGAAAAAGAATCTCCGTTGAATGATGCTCAGACCTCAATATCAAGAAATTAATTAGAATCTGACCCCAATCTTTTCCTGCTGATACAGCGTGGCTGGCCGCAGAAACTCAGTTGCGCCCCGTTGATAAGGTGTTTGAGGCAATTAATAGGACTCTGACCCCCATTACGTTCTTTCTTGACCCCAATTGTTTCTTTGACTTGCTCGGCACAGGCCTGTCAAAAGACCACTCGCCGCACATCCTGGGCATGGTGCAAGACACGCAACACCGTGATGCCTTCATCGTCTGCCAGATAAAACAGGATATAGGGCGTTGAAGTAGGCCAACTGCGTACGCCATCAGCCAATTCTGGACGCGCTCGACCCATCAGCGGTTGAAGCAAAAGCGTATGGGTCTCTTCATCGATAGCATCCAACACGCGGTCGGCCGCTGGCTGGCTTTCCTCGGCAATATATAGCCAAGCCTCCAACAAATCGGTCTGCGCACTCTGTGCGAGCGTGACGCGAGCCATCAGTCGGCGCCTGGTTTAGACCGCAATACAGCCCGCCCCTGCGCCTTGATCGCCGTCATGTCCATTGCACTGACCCGACCGGCATGGACATCGGCCACACCCTGCGCGATGTCCGCTTTAAGCGAAGCAAAACTGGCGGCTTGTACGGCTTGATAGGTTTCAAACAGACGCAATGCCTCACGAATGACTTCACTCGCGGAGCCGTACATGCCAGAGGCAACATGGTCTCGCACACGGTTTTCAAGCTCGGCGGGCAGTGAGATATTCAGCGACATGGTGAGAACCCTTGGTGTTGTCAATCTCTGCCATTTTATGCCACGCCCACACAAACGACCGATGATCCTTGCGTGTGCGGACTTCACCCAAGTTCTCCGGCTTGCTGCGCTTTTACGCAACCACTGCTGCGGCACGGCCCTCGAAGACGCTCTCCATGGGCTGTGTCGCAGAATCAATTGGAATCTGACCCCAATTGTTTCCTCAACCCATGGGAGGCCCCATGATCGACCACTGCTGATACAGCGTGGCTGGCCGCAGAAACTCAGTTGCGCCCCGTCGATAAGGTGTTTGAGGCAATTAATGGGAATCTGACCCCCATTACGTTCTTTCAAAATCCATCCACGTGCACATATCCTCGCACACGGGCGGTGATGGGGTCTAACAGCACCACCCAGTCAGTGGCACGGCGGCTAACCAGAGGAAGCCAACGCAAGGCAATGGGATCAGTTGTTTCTTCGGACTCACGGTTATTAATTGCGCTGACTACAGCGGCATCGATTAGCGCAGTTTGGCTTGGGTGTTTGGAGTGTAATTCAGGCAAAGGGCGAGCAAGTTGCAACACCTGCGGCACACTCAAAGCGTAGTCTTGCCACCAACTAAGGCGTTGGCTGGGTTCCACTCCTTGCAGCGATGCACTAATGCTAGCTAATTTTTCCTCCCCAGTGCGTGGATGGCGAATGCCAACAGTGCGTAGGCGTGACAAGCTCCATGGATGCGCCCACGTAGGTAACTTAGAGGCCTCGGTTTCATCCAGGTCAGCAAAACTAACCACCCTAAATCGATCAACCTCGTGCACCAACGCCACAGGACGGGCATAACTCATTGTGTTGACGCCGTAGCCCAGCGCCAGTAATTGAATGGCAGCAATCAGTGCTAAGTCGCGATGCAATTCGGTGCGGGGTTTCGTCGGATTGAAGAGCACCAACGTAAGCAGTGGGCCACAAACCACATCGACACTGACAATCAACCAAAACAGCTTTTCACCACCTAATATTTCACGCAAGGGCGAAGGAAACCAAATGCCGAATATCAGCAAGCCCACCAACCCTGCCACGGCAACGGATAACAGCAGATGAATAGTTGCAGCGCGCAGCGCGTGGGCACTGCGCTGTTTTAGCGATGCGGAAATCACATATGGATGGGTAAACACGGGCAAACTCAATTTCAGGGGAGACGGTTAAGCTACTACGAGCGCCAACAACAACGCCCGCAAGGGCGGGCGTTTTTTAAGCCAAAGCGCTATTTAGCGCCGCCAAGTTAACGGCATTCAGCTGGCGCATACTTGGAGAGCAACGTGGCACCATTAGTTGCACCAAGGATCGCCGCCTTGTCATCGGTGTAGCAAGTCCACACGATTGGGCCCACAGGCGGAGTGCCTGCAACCAACAGTGCTCCGTTAGACGATGGCCAAATTTGCAGCAAGTTGCTAGCAGCAGGAGCAATAGCCGTCGAAAACGCAACGGCAATCATGCCATTGGCAGTGGTACCGGTAATGGTTGCGATGTTTTTCGTGGGAGCTGTCTGAACACAGGTGCCTGCGGCGGCACACAAAGTGGGCGCAGCAGCAGTGCCTGTAGTCATACCAGCAAACAGACCACCGGATGCATCAGCAACGGCATTAGCTGCATTGTCGGCAACGGTCGCCTTCAACGCACTACCCAAAATCAGGCCTTCAGAGACTTTAGCGCGGATTGTGTAGTCCTGATAAGCAGGCAAAGCCACAGCCGCCAAAATACCAATGATCGCCACAACGATCATCAATTCGATCAGGGTAAAACCCTTTTGCAGATTACGCTTCATAAAAACTCCTTGGAGGTCAATTGCAATTGAAAACCTGCAGAAGGATTCTCCAGGTTCGCAACAGCTGCAGCAGGTTCCGTGCCAGTGGGTGGGTGCAACAAGACGTTTCTGTCGCTTCTGGTTGTGGGGGCAATCGGCAGCGGGTTGTTGCTGCGGTGTCTTTGCGGCGGGTGTGGCTGACAATTTTGTCGTGACAGAAAGTGTCGCAAAGTGCGTTTTTGGAGGAGATTCGGGGTCAGATGCCAATTTTTGCTCCAATTGGCCTCAAGCCCTTATGCAGAAAGCGCTGGCAGCTATCAAAACAGGTGCAACCTGCACCTCGAATCCTGCCCCGCCTGCAGCCAGAAAATGCCATGCGGCGCCCCGTTGCCGGGGGGTGTGATGGCATCGAAGCGGCGCACTTCTTTGCCGATCATCTCCGTCTCGGATGGCTTGGTGTGCGTGATGTCGATGGGACAGCGCTTGCCGGGGCTGAGTTGCGCCAGGGCGCGCGGTACAGAAAACGATGGGCGCCCACCTAGAACGCACCTTGGATGAACCCATGGCGCGGCTCATGCCGCCGCCTCACAATTGCGCCACAATTGCGCCACAATTGCGCCACAATCGCGCCATGGCACCCAAAATCGCGCCACTTACAGACCATGCAAAGCCGGCTGATCTGCTGCGCAGCATTCAGAATGCCCCGGCCGGGTTAACGCTGGCGCAGTTGCTGGAGCGCCACCCCAGCGTGGCGCGCCGCACGGCACAGCGCTGGCTTGGCCAGTGGGCGGCCGATGGCAGCATCGTGGCGCAAGGCGCTGCGCGTGCGCGGCACTATCGCGCCGCAGCCATGCAAGGCGTGCCAGGCTTGGGCCCACATCCACGCTCAGGCCCAGACGGCTTCCCGGCCGCCATCCCGCTGTCGGCTGACAGCCTGGATGTTTTGGCTTACGTTGACCAGCCCCTGCAGGCGCGCAAGCCGGTGGGCTATCAGCGCGATTTTCTGCAGGCTTATCAGCCCAACCTGACTTGGTATCTGCCAGCACCACTGCGCCGCCAGTTACACCAGATGGGCCAAACCGCCGATGCACACGCGCCTGCGGGCACTTACAGCCGTGCTATCTTGAATCGGCTGTTGATTGATTTGTCTTGGGCGTCTAGCCAACTGGAGGGCAACACGTATTCACGCCTGGATACGCGGGCGCTGATTGAGCATGGACAGGTGGCCGCTGGCAAGGCGGGCATCGAGACGCAGATGATCTTGAACCACAAATCGGCCATCGAGCTGCTGGTAGAGAACGCTGGCACTGCGCGCCTGGACCGCTACACGCTGATGAATTTGCATGCGGCACTGGCAGAAAACCTGCTGCCCAACCCGGCTGACGAGGGGCGTTTGCGCCAGCATGTGGTGGAGATTGGGCAAAGCGTGTTTCGCCCGCTGTCGGTGCCGCAGCAGCTCGATGAGGCGCTGAACGAACTGCTGGACAAGGCGGGGCAAATCAGCGACCCGTTTGAGCAGTCTTTTTTCATGCTGGTGCATGTGCCTTATCTGCAGCCTTTTGCGGATATCAACAAGCGCACCTCACGCCTGGCGGCCAACCTGCCGCTGTTTCGCGCCAATCTGTGCCCGCTCACTTTTGTGGATGTGCCCGAGCAGGCTTACAGCCGCGCCATTTTGGGCGTGTATGAGTTAACCCGGGTCGAGTTGCTGCGCGACGTGTTTGTCTGGGCCTATGAGCGCTCTACCCAGGAGTATCTGGCCATCAAGCAAGACTTGGCCGAGCCAGACCCGACCCGGCTGGCCTACCGGGGTCTGATCAAGCAAACCATCCATGCGGTGGTGACGCACCTGGGCGGCGACGCACTGGCCCTCATCGCGCAAGCCGTGGCCGCGCACGTGCCAGAAACCGAGCGGCCCGCAGTGCACGCGCTCATCGTGGAAGAACTGCGCCGCCTGCATGAAGGTGTGCTGGCGCGTTATGGGCTGCGGCCGTCGGAGTTTGCGGCGTGGCAGGCGGGTAAGGATTAAACCTATGGATCCGGCCCTGTGAAGTTTGACCCGCTCGCCCTGGGGGGCTATGACTGCTGCACCCAGTTTTCCAGCCGCAGGCCGGGCACCCGCTCGAACTCGCGTGTGTTGTGCGTGACCAGGGGCGCGTCCAGGCTGAGTGCGTGGGCGGCGATCATGGTGTCTAGGGCATCGATGGGTTGGCCTTGGCGCTCCAGGTTGGCGCGCAAGTCGCCATAAGCCCAGACCGCGTTGGTGTCGAAGGGCAGTATTTCCAGCGGCGCCAAAAACATCTCCAGTGCGGCCCTGTTGCGCGCCGAGCCGCTTTTGGCCACGCCGTAGGCCAGCTCTGCCGCCACCACGCTGCACAGGCCCACGTCGCCCAGGCGGTATTGGCGAAACCGCGCCAGCACTTCGGGTGGCCTGGCGTTGATGATGTAGATGCAAATGTTGGTGTCCAGCAGAATCATGCGCAAATCTCGGGGCGCACCTGCTGTGGCGGCTGTTCGCGCGCAAGCACAAAGCCGGGCTCGAAAGCCGACAGGGCGGCTTCGAGGGTGTCCCAAGGGTTGTCCAGCGGCAGCAGCAGCACGCCGTTGCCGAAGTGTCGAACCCCGACATCGGTCCCTGTGAAACGAAATTCCTTGGGCAACCGGACCGCTTGGCTGCGACCCGATTGAAAGAGACGGGCGGTTTCCATGGTGTGCCTTTGATCATTGATAATCACCAATGGTAGCTACTCTCTTGTGTTCCCGCAAACAGGGCAAGGCAAATTGGAGTCTGACCCCAATTTCTCCGGGCCAAATCCAAGCAGATCGGCATCGCGCGTTGGCCGATGTGGTTGGTCGTACCACAGTGAAAACAGCAGCGCGCCCTTGAGCAGGTAGTTGGCGGCATGTGGCGAGATGGACAGCCGGTACAGCAGCCGCTCTAACCCGAAGTGGGTGAGCGTGAGGTTGAAGTCTTGCTTCGTGGCATCGGCGCGCTGCTTCAGGCGGGCGCGGATGGAGGCAGCCAGGTTGCGGCTCATGCCACGATGCTTTCCAGATAAGGCCGCATGACATTGGCCACGCGATCCACGGTGGCGTAGCGCCAGAGCGCATCCATCGTCAGCTTGCGTTGTGACCAGCCATCGCGCAGCGCTTCCAGCGCCACGTCCAGGCCGATTTTGTTGCGGTATTTGAAGCAGTCGGCCACTGTTTTGGCCGCGTTGTACACGGGCACCTGCACGCCATCAATCGTGACCGTTTCGATGCCTTCGGTCAAAGCCGCCCCCGACATGCGCACCACGCGCAGCGCCGGTTGGTCCAGGCGGGGCGTGGGCGAATGGTGGGGGATGGCTGTCCAGACCTCGTGCGGTGCCTGCGTGCCGATGCCGTGGACACGCAGCGCCGACAGCAGGCACACCACGCCACGCGGCACACGCAGGGCGACCTCGGCCAGAGACCGGTGCTCGCTGAGCACGCGCCCCGGCAGGCTGTAAACGCCGCGGGCGACACGCTCGAGCTTGCCGACGGAGACCAGGCGGCTGAGAACCACTGTCGGAAGGCCCTGCCCAGCGAGATCGCGCGCACGCATGAGCGGCTGGCGCTCAGCAAGCGCCAGGACGGCTTGTTCGAGCGTGGTGGATTCCGAGCTGGGTGTCATGCGGGATTTTGTTGTAATTATTAGTCATTTGTCAACAAATGACTTGATAATGGAAACCCAAAAAAATTGGGGTCAGGTTAATTGGGGTCAGATTCCAATTTTGCTGGGGCAGGTTTTTTAAGAATGCGGCCCACCCGACCCGCGCCCAGAACTGCATTGAGCCTACAAGCCCGCGCAGCCAGCGCACTCAATGGCTGTGCAGCTTTTCTTGTAGCCAGACTTTGATGAGCGACTGGTAGGGCACGTCGCGCGCGTTGGCCGCCACTTTGAGTGAGTCCAGCAGGTGCTGGGGCAGCCGCAGAGAGATGGTCTTGGTGGTGGGCTTCAAGTTCGGCAGGGTGACTTTTGTGGCCTTCGACCAATCGAGATGCTCGGTCGAGCTGTGCGTTTCCCAATAGGCACGCTCTTCGGCCTCGTTGGCGAATGTGGGAATGGCTTTAGTGGGCTTGTTCATAAATGGCTCGCTCCTTTCGGTGCATGTCCCGCGCTGAAATGACACGGATCAATGCGCCTGACTGGCGCAGGGTGAACGTGATGTGCAAAGCCCGCCCGTCGTCTGTCTTGCCCAGCGCATGAAGGCGAAGCTCTGTCTGACTGTGGTTCGTGTCCTCCACAAGTAACAACGGAGCGTTGAAAAATACTTGCTCAGCTTCTGCCATGGAAACACCGTGTTTGTCGTTCTTGCGGGCGTTACCGTCATCCCAGTTGAATCCGGTGATGGTGCTGAAATCAATCATATTTGTATATTATCATCATATCAATTTCTTTAAAAATCGAAGAAATTGGGGTCAGACCCCCAAAGAAATTGGGGTCAGACCCCCATAGCAGACCATGCAAAGCCGGCTGATCTGCTGCGCTGCATTCAGAATGCCCCGGCCGGGTTAACGCTGGCGCAGTTGCTGGAGCGCCACCCCAGCGTGGCGCGCCGCACGGCACAGCGCTGGCTTGGCCAGTGGGTGGCCGATGGCAGCATCGTGGCGCAAGGCTCTGCGCGTGCGCGGCACCAGAAATTGGGGTCAGACCCCCATAGCACCCTCTGACTTGCCGTGGTGCATGCGATGGGGGTCACTTGTTCGTGCCGACCCAGTTTTCCACTTGCAGGGCGGGCACCCTGGCGAACTCGCCCACGTTGTGGGTCACCATGACGAGCCCTTCGCTGCGCGCATGGGCCGCTATGTGCAGGTCGTTCACTCCAATGGGCTGGCCGATTTTTTCCAGCCCGGCGCGGATGGCGCCGTAGTGCTGGGCCGCCTTGCTGCCGTAGGGCAGCACTTCAAGGCGGCTGCAAAAGTCTTCGATAACCGCCAGGTTTTCGCTGACCTTGCTGCTTTTTTCGGCGCCGTGCATCAGCTCCGACAAGGTGATGGCCGATATGGCCATGCGGCCGGCGTTGGCGTTAAAGATCGGCATGACCTCGACGGGGCGGCGCTTCACAACGTAGATGACGATGTTGGTGTCGAGCAGGTAGCGCAGCATCAGAGCGATTCCCGCTCTGCCTGGTGCTGGCTGGCGCGCTCTGGCATGAAGTCGTCGCTCACTGCAGGGCCGTTCAGAAAGAAGCTGTCCCATGTCTGCCCCACGGGGGAAATGATGCGCTCGTTGCCTTTGGCCCGCACTTCGACTTTGCGCACGCCGTCGGGCAGGCGCAGGTCGATGGGGATGCGGACGGCTTGCGTGCGGTTGTTGATGAAGACGGTGCTGATGGTCATGGCCGCGCTCCTGGGCAAGGGTATATGGCGAAAGTATATGGCAACGGGTTGCCGTGCCACAGCTGTGCCCTACACCTCAAACGCTTGCCCCGCCTGCAGCCACGAAATGTCATGTGGCGCTGCGTTACCAGGGTGCGTGAGGGCGTCGAAGCGGCGCACTTCTTGCACGATCAATTGCGTCTCGGACGGCTTGGTGTGCGTGATGTAGATGGGGCATTGTTTGCCGGGGGCGAGCTGCGCCAGCTCTTGCGCCAGGGTGTGGGGCGCCAGGTGCAGGCTGCGCTGCGCCAGGGCGCTTTCGTGGTTGCTGAAGGCGGTTTCTATGACCAGCATGGCCAGGGGCAGCTGGTTGATGCGTTGCCAGAAGGCGGGGTTGGGGCCGGTGTCGCCGCTGAACACCCACCAGCCGGTGTGGCCCTGCACGGCGTAGCCCACGGCGGGCACGGTGTGGATGGCGGGCAGCACTTCGATGTGCAGGCCGGCCAACTGCAGCACCTGCCCGGTTTGTAGTGCTGTGTAGGCCAGCAAAGGCGCTGCAGCGCTGGGTATGCCACTGAAATCAGGCCAGATGATATTGTTGAATATGTGGGACTGCAGCGCGGCGATGGTGGCGGGCAGGGCGTGCACCTGCACCGGCGTGCTGCGCAGGGAGGACACGGCATCGAGCATCAGGGGCAGGGCTGCCACATGGTCCAGGTGCGAGTGGGTGAGCAGCACATGGTCGATCTGGCGCATTTCTGCCAGGGTGAGGTCGCCCACGCCGGTGCCTGCGTCGATGAGAATGCGCCCATCCACCAGAAACGAGGTGGTGCGGCAGCCTTGGGCAATGGCGCCGGAGCAGCCCAACACGCGAACCTTCATGCCAGCCTTGCTCGAAGTTGAATCAGAACGGTCTGTTTTGTCGGCACCCAAAAGCCACCCCCGGGGCGCTGCTGGCAATGCAGCAACCCACAGAGTTATCAGATTTGTTCGAATTGCATGTCGGTGCCTGCCAGGGTGATGCGGTCACCATGTTGGAGGGGCACGGAGGCGCCCACCATGGGGGCGCCGTTAATCAAAGGCATGTTGGCCCCTTCGACGTGGGCGAGCACATGGCCCTGGTGGCGCTTGGTGATGGCGGCCACGGCCACGCCGGGCTTGCCAATGGTGGTAACCACTTTCCGCAAGGCCACCTCGCGCCCGGCGGCCGCGCCCGACAGCACGCGAATGCGCGCCGAATAGGGGGCGACCCCCGATGGGGTTGGTGCAGGGGCGGGGCGGGGCGCCGCCGCCGCAAACGAGGCCGCCATGCTGGGCCTGAAGGCCGTGGTTTTTTCGAAGTTTTCGCTCTCGGCTGCTTGAAGGAAGCGGATCTTGTATTTGCCCAGTTCAATGACGTCGCCGTTGCGCAGCTCCTGGCGCTTGATGGCCTTGGCGTTGACATAGGTGCCATTGGTGCTGCCCAGGTCTTCGATTTCGACCTCGTCTTCGGTCATGTGGATGACGGCGTGCTCTCCGCTGACGGCAAGGTTGTCAATGACGATGTCGTTGTAGGGGCGTCGGCCCAGCGTGGTTCGGTCCTTGGTCAACTCGACCTCTTTGATGACAACGCTGTCGATCGAAACGATCAATCTGGGCATGATCCACTCCTAAGATGTTGAGTTGTTGTATGCGTGAACGGCATCATGCAGTCCTGACCCATCGGGACATGAAGCCACGTTTCTTGCCGCGCGCTGTGGTTTGCACCAGTAGCACGCTGATGTTGTCGCGCCCGCCCTGGGCATTGGCGGTGTCGATGAGCAAAGTGGCTTTGTCTTGCAGCGGCACGGATGCGCGCAGCATTTCGGCCAGGTCGGCATCGGACACCATGTCGGTCAGGCCGTCCGAGCACATGAGGAACAAATCGTGCGGGGCCACCTGGAACTCGTTCACTTCCATTTGCACATGCGGCTCCACCCCCAGCGCACGCGTGACCAGATTGCGGTTGCCGGACGCGGCGGCTTGCTGGGGGGTGAGAAAGCCTGCGTCCACCTGTTCCTGTAGCCAGGAATGGTCGCGCGTGATTTGCTGCAACACGCCATCGCGCAGGCGATAACAACGCGAATCGCCGACGTGGCCCAAAATGAGCCGGTCGCCCCGAAATACGCCCACCACCAGCGTGGTGCCCATGCCGGCGTACTGGGGGTTGGAAAGGGATGCGCCCAAAACGGCGTGGTTTGCGTTTTCCACGCAGATTTCGAGCGCCTTTCGAACGTCGACAACTTGCGCAGCCTTGCCCATTTGAGTGAGCCAACGCGCCATTTCCGAACGAATGAAGGTGGTGGCCATGGCACTGGCGACTTCGCCAGCGTTGTAGCCGCCCATGCCGTCCGCCAGTATGGCCAGTTGCGCATCGCGGTCAAAGGCCACCGCATCTTCGTTGTTGCTGCGCACCCGTCCACGGTCGGTGCGGGCGAAAAATTCGTAGGTCATGGAGGTTGCCGCGTGCGTCGTCAGGCAGCCGAAGACTGTGAAAGCGCCGAATTCCGGACAGCGGGAGGTTTCATCACGGTTACCAGGAAATCTGCCATGTCAGGCCCATTGCATTGCGCCCCGCATCATAGACGAGCGCATGGGGTTTGCAGCGCTAGTGTAGTGTTGCATTCTGTTTGGAACTTAATCGGCTATTGGCGCGGATGACCTTTTGCAGGATGTCGCGAGCGTTCTTGGTCCAGATGAACGGCTTGGGGTTGGTGTTGTGATGCGCGATGTACTCATCGATGGCCGAGACGAGTTCGGGCACGCTGGTGAACACCCCGCGGCGTAGCCGGTTCTCGGAGATGTCGCGAAAGAAGCGCTCGACCATGTTCAGCCACGATGCCGAGGTTGGCGTGAAGTGCATGTTGAATCTGGGGTGCTTGGCCAGCCACTCCTGCACAGCTGGATGCTTGTGCGTGGCGTAGTTGTCGGCGATCAGATGCAGCGTCTTGTCCTTGGGCGTCTCCCGATTGATTTGACGCAGGAACTTCAGCCACTCGATGTGGGTGTGGCGCTGCTGGCACTGGCCGATGACCTGACCGTTGAGCACGTTGAGCGCAGCGAACAAGGTGGTTGTGCCGTTGCGCTTGTAGTCGTGCGTCATGGTGGCCGCGCGCCCCTTCTTGAGCGGCAGCCCGGGCTGCGTTCGGTCCAGCGCCTGCACCTGGCTCTTTTCGTCGCAGCACAGCACCAGCGCATGCTCGGGCGGCGACATGTAAAGCCCCACGATGTCTTCGAGCTTTTGCACGAACTGCGGATCGCGCGAGACCTTGAAGCCGCGCACGATGTGAGGCTTGAGACCGTGGGCCTGCCAATGGCGCATCACGGTGCTGGCGCTGACGCCCAACTCAGCGGCCATCGTGCGCGTGCTCCAGTGCGTGGCCGCCTCGGGCTTGGTCTGTGTGGTTAGCTTCACAAGCTTGGCCACATCCACCTTCACCGGCGGTGCGCCGCGCGGCAAGTCGCGCTCGATACCTTGCAGCCCCAATTGCAGGTAGCGTTCACGCCAGCGCGCCACCTGCACGCGCCCAATGCCAAGCTGCTCGGCAATATCCTTGTTTTGCAGCCCCTGCGCGGCCAGCAGCACGATCTGGGCGCGCTGGGCCAATCTGACGCTGGTGCGCTTGGAGCGCGCCAGCCGGCTCAGCTCGCTTTCCTCTTCATCCGTCAACACAATCGTCGGGGCAACTCGCAATTTTTCACTCCAATGCAAACCGTAGTAGAGCATTGGAGCGTGGTTGCTCAATTAAGTTTCATTAAGAATCAAACACTACACTAGCGCCATGGGGGTGGTGACCAGCCCTGGTGTCATGGATTGGGAAGCGCTTGCATGGTCAAAAAACTCTCAGTCTTGCTGTTTCGACTGGGAGTCAGGCAGCAATTTCTGCGCCCGCATCATGATGCGCCCCGGCCAAAGCCAATAGCCTTGGCTCGCCGGGCCTGGCGCTCAATCGCGCCCTTTTACTGACGATCCTGGCGGCAGGTCGTCATGGACATGTCATTTTTGTCACGACCCAGGCTGTCCACGCTACGTCGCACCTGCGGCCAGAACTTGCCGATGCCCACCACCAACGCTATGCGCAGCACCACGGCTGCGCCGGAACCCCAGAAAACGGCCTTGCGTTGCTGGTGCGGCGGCAGGGAGCGCGCGGCCAGTGCAATGACGACCGCGTTGTCGCCAGAAAGAATGCTGTTGATCCAGACGATCTTGGCGAAACCGATCCAGAAATCGGCACTGCGCAGAAATTCAATGACGTAACTCCATTGCTACGAATGCAAGAAGCGCCCGAAACCAGGGTTTCGGGCGCTTCTGTTTTTTTGGAGACGCCAATCTATCGGGCGGCGGCGCCCGGGTCGTCCGTAATTCTGCTTACGGCAGCGACTGAATTACTTCAGCTGGGCCTTGAGCAGCTTGCCCAGTTCCGAGGGGTTGCGCGTGATGACGAAGCCCGACTCTTCCATGATGGCGAGCTTGGCATCGGCCGTATCGGCACCGCCGGAGATCAGCGCGCCTGCGTGGCCCATGCGCTTGCCGGCCGGAGCCGTCACGCCCGCGATGAAGCCGACGATGGGCTTCTTCATGTTGGCCTTGCACCACTGCGCTGCTTCGGCTTCGTCAGGACCGCCGATTTCGCCAATCATGATGACGGCATCGGTGTCGGGATCGTCGTTGAAGGCCTTCATCACGTCGATGTGCTTCAAGCCATTGATGGGGTCGCCACCAATGCCCACGGCGGTGGATTGGCCCAGGCCCACTTCGGTCAGCATGGCCACGGCTTCGTACGTCAGCGTGCCCGAGCGGCTCACCACGCCGATGCGGCCCTTGCGGTGGATGTGGCCGGGCATGATGCCGATCTTGATTTCGTCGGGCGTGATGATGCCGGGGCAGTTGGGGCCCAGCAGCAGCGTCTTCTTGCCGCCGGCGGCTTCCTTGGCCTTCATCTTGTTGCGCACCATGAGCATGTCGCGCACTGGAATGCCTTCGGTGATGCAGATTGCCATATCCAGGTCGGCCTCGACGGCTTCCCAGATGGCGGCAGCAGCGCCTGCGGGCGGCACGTAGATCACCGACACGGTGGCGCCGGTTTGCGCGGCAGCTTCCTTGACGGAGGCGTAGATCGGGATGTTGAAGATCGACTCGCCGGCCTTCTTGGGGTTCACGCCGGCCACGAAGGCGTTCTTGCCGTTCGCGTATTCCTGGCACTTTTCGGTGTGGAACTGGCCAGTCTTGCCCGTGATGCCCTGGGTGATGACCTTGGTGTCTTTGTTGATGTAGATCGACATGGGTATTTCTCCGGGCTTCTTACTTCACTGCTGCCACAATTTTTGTAGCGGCTTCGGCCATGGTGTCTGCGGCAATGATGGGCAGGCCGGACTCGGCCAGCAGCTTCTTGCCCAGCTCTTCGTTCGTGCCCTTCATGCGCACCACCAGCGGCACCGACAAGTTCACGGCCTTGCAGGCGGTGATCACGCCGGTGGCGATGGTGTCGCACTTCATGATGCCGCCGAAGATGTTGACCAGAATGCCTTCCACCTTGGGGTTGCTCAGCATGATCTTGAAGGCTTCGGTGACCTTCTCGGCGGTGGCGCCACCGCCCACGTCGAGGAAGTTGGCCGGCTCGCCGCCAAACAGCTTGATGGTGTCCATGGTGGCCATGGCCAGGCCGGCGCCGTTCACCAGGCAGCCGATGTTGCCATCCAGGCTGATGTAGGCCAGGTCGAACTTGCTGGCTTCCACTTCGGCCGGGTCTTCTTCATCGAGGTCGCGCAGGGCCACGATTTCGGGGTGGCGGAACAGGGCGTTGGGGTCGAAGTTGAACTTCGAGTCCAGGGCCATCAAGTTGCCCTTGGAGTCGCAGTTCAGTGGGTTGATTTCCACCAGCGACGCGTCGGTTTCCATGTAGCACTTGTAGATCTTGGCGAAGATGTCTACGGCCTGGTCGATGGAAGCGCCGGTCAGGCCAATGGCTGCGGCAACTTTCTTGCTTTGCTCAGCGGTGATGCCGGTCAGCGGGTCGATCATCTCGGTGACGATCTTCTCGGGCGTGGAGTGGGCCACTTCCTCGATGTCCATGCCGCCCTCAGACGAAGCGATCAGGGCCACCTTTTGCGTCGCGCGGTCGGTGACCAGCGATACATACAGTTCGTTCTTGATGTCGGCGCCGTCTTCGATGTACAGGCGGCGCACCTTCTGGCCTTCGGGGCCGGTCTGGTGGGTCTTGAGCTGCATGCCCAGGATTTCGCCCGCAATGCGCTTGACGTCGTCAATGGTCTTGGCAACCTTCACGCCGCCGCCCTTGCCGCGCCCACCGGCGTGGATCTGGGCCTTGACCACCCACACGGGGCCGCCGAGTTTCTGGGCTGCTTCAACGGCTTCTTGCACCGTGAACGCGGGAATGCCACGCGGAACGGGCACACCAAAATTGCGCAAGATTTCCTTGCCTTGGTATTCGTGAATCTTCATGAGGTCTCTCTCAGGGAAGGATGGTATTTACCCGTTTACCATGAACAACAATTGTCTGGACGCGGGCTGGGAACATGGCAGCGGGCGACTGTATCATGCTGCACCGCACCAACCCTTGTGCCCAGCTTACAAGGTCGCCCACAGCACATTCACCCCTTGCAGGAGCATTCACATGTCCAGAATCTTTATCGATGGCGAAGCCGGCACCACGGGCCTGCAAATCCGTGAACGCCTGCAGGCCATGCCGCAGATCGAGCTGGTCAGCATTGCCCCCGAGCTGCGCAAGGACCCTGCCGCCAAGCGCGAACTGATTGCGGGCGTGGACCTGGTGGTGCTGTGCCTGCACGACGACGCCGCGCGCGAGACCGTGGCCATGGTCGATGACATCGAAAAAACCACCGGCCGCCAGGTGAAGGTGATCGACGCCAGCACCGCGCACCGCACGGCACCGGGCTGGGTGTTTGGTTTCCCCGAGCTGGCCGCCGGTCAGGCGCAGGCCGTGCGCGAGGCGCTGCGCGTCTCCAACCCCGGCTGCTACGCCACCGGCGCGATTGCCCTGCTGCGCCCGCTGGTCGATGCGGGCCTGGTGCCTAAAGACTTTCCGCTGGCGCTGCCTTCGGTCAGTGGCTATTCGGGCGGCGGCCGCACCATGATCGAGGCTTATGAGCAGGGCCAGGCCGCACCGTTCGAGCTGTACGCGCTGGGCCTGTCGCACAAGCACCTGCCCGAGATCCTGAAATACACCGGGCTCACGCGCCGGCCCATCTTCGTACCGGCCGTCGGCAACTTCCGCCAGGGCATGCTGGTGCAGTTGCCCCTGCACCTGGATCTGCTGCCGGGCCAGCCCAAGGCGGCCGACCTGCACGACGCTCTGGCCGCGCACTACGCCCAAAGCAACACGCCCGCGCAGTGGGTGAGCGTGCTGCCACCCACCGAAGATGGCAAGTTGGAGCCCACCGCGCTCAACGACACCAACAAGCTGGAGTTGCGCGTGTTCGCCAACGAAACCTACCGCCACGCCGTGCTGGTGGCGCGCCTGGATAACCTGGGCAAGGGCGCCAGCGGTGCTGCGGTGCAAAACATGCAATTGATGCTGGGTTTGTAAGCGGGCACGCACTGCGATAGCGGGATGTGACGCAGCCGGTTGGCTGGCCAGGCCACTGATTTGCTCTGCATTTGATAGCTTGTAGCGCTTATCAATAAAGCGCTTGATGCCCTTTTCGCTGCGAAACTCCCCCACGCAGGTACCATGGCCCGATGAGTACCCATTACGAAACCCTGCAGCAAGCCGATACCTACCGCGAGGCGTTTGCGGTAGAGCCCCCAGCAGCGCTGGGCGAGCGCCACCTGTGGCCGCGCAAGCCAGGCTTTTTCATCGTGCATGCAGCGACGGCGGCGGCCCTGTCGCAACCGCCAGGGGCCGCGCCCGAGGCCGCGCCGCCATCCACCGACAACGCTGCGCCCGCACGCGTGCTGGTGCCAGCGCAGTGGGGCCTGGTGCCGCACTGGGTCAAGTCGGCGTCCGACGCCAAGCTGCGCGCGCCCAAGCTGGTCAATGCCAAGTCCGACACCGCCTCGACCGGCACGGCGTTTCGCGATGCCTGGCTGAAGGGCCAGCGCTGCATCGTGCCCATGGCCGCGTTTTATGAAGACGACCTGCGCAGCGGCAAGGCCGTGTCCACCCGCGTTGCGCGCGTGGACGGCAAGCCCATGGGCGTGGCAGGCCTGTGGGCACGCTGGCAAGGCGCGGATGGCGAGGTGATCATCAGCTACTGCCTGCTCACGGTGAACGCCAACAACCACGCGCTGCTGCACCGCTACGGCCAGCCGGGCAGCGAGAAAAGCATGCCCGCCATCGTCAACGAAGGCGCCTACGACGCCTGGCTCACGGCCCGGCCCGAGAAGGCCAAGGAGTTCATGCGGCAGTACGCGGCGCAGTGGCTCACAGCCAACCCGGTGGAGAAGAAAGCGGACAAGGTGCCCAAGGGCTTGCTGGGCTGACGCTGCACCTACCGCCCAGGGGCGCGCTCAGGAAGGCCGCCTCATCTGGCAAGAAGTGGGCTGGGCGCTAACGTAAGAGTCCCAGACCACTTCGGAGCGGAAGCCGTAACCGGTTTTCTCGGCGTCGTACTTCACACCCTTGCTGCCCTGCTTGGCCCAGATGCCCAGGTAAAGCGGGGCTTCGAGCTGGTGGTCGGTCTTGCGCATGCGCACCTCGCCCATGGGGCTCTTGTAGGTCATGCCTTCCAGGGCCAGGGCCACCTTCTTGGCGTCGGTGGACTGCGCCTTGCGCATGGCTTCACGCAGCATGTGCACGCTGTTCCAGTGGGCGGCAAACACAAAGTCGTCGCCCGTCTTTTTCTTGTAGTCCACGTAGATCTTTTCCAGCTCGGGAGTAGGGGCGTTGTGCACCCAGTTCCAGATCACCCCCACCTTGTCCTCACCCCAGGGGCCAATTTGCGCGGGCGTGCCAGGGTTATTGGCGTTGAGCGTGAAGTAGTTGATGTTCAGGCCGTAGTCGCGGGACGACTTGAACAACAGCGTCAGGTCGCTGCCCCAGTTGGACGTGATGACCGTATCGGCCTTGGCAGCGGCCATCTTCGCCACGTACGAGGCAAAGTCGCGCGTCTGCGCAATGGGGATGAAGTCTTCACCCACGATCTCGATGTCGGGCCGCTTGCGGGCCAGGTACTCCTTGGCGGCCTTGGAGACCTGGCGGCCGTGGGTGTAGTCTTGGTTGATCAGGTACACGCGCTTCACATCCTTGCGGCCTTGCAGGTAGGTGGTCAGCGCCTCCATCTTCATCTCGCTCGATGGATAGAAGCGGAAGTGCCAGAAGCTGCAGCGCTCGTTGGTGAGCTGCGGGTCCATGGCGGCGTAGTTGAGGTACACGGTGGCGCGCTCCGGGTCGCGCTCGGCGAGCTTGTTGAGCGCATCGACCAGCGCCAGCGCCACGCCCGATCCGCCCCCCTGGGTGATGTAGCGCACGCCCCGGTCGGTGGCGGCCTTCAGGGCATTCAGGCTCTCCTGCGGCGTGCCCTTGTTGTCAAAGTCCACCACCTCGAACCGGGGCTCGTTGGGCCCCGCCTTGGCGTTGACCTGCGCCACCACCTCGCGCAGCTGGTTGAGCGAGCGTTGGCCGGTGAGCGCAAAGGGGCCGGACAGCAGGTCGATGAAGCCGATCTTCACCGTCTCGGCCGCGCCGGCGTGCGCCGCCATCACCAGCGCTGCGGCGCAGGCGCCGGCCTTGAGCCATTGGTGAGGCCATTTCCTGGGAACCATGTTCATGTGTGTCTCCGTGGGGTGGGGGGGGGGAACTGCCAACAACGCAGGGCATTCTTCAACAACCGCTGAACACCGAGCCATGGCGTTGCCGCAGCTCGTTTTTCTGGACCTTGCCGGTGCCGCCCAGCGGCAGGCTGTCCACAAACAGCACGTCGTCGGGCAGCCACCACTTGGCGACACGCTGCGCGAGAAAGTCCAGGATCTGCGCTTTGTCCACCGGCTGGCCCGGCTTGCGCACGATGAAGAGCAGAGGGCGTTCGTCCCACCGGGGGTGCTTGACGCCGATGACGGCCGCCATGGCCACTGCGGGGTGGGCCACGGCGGCGTTCTCCAGATCAATGGAGCTGATCCACTCACCGCCGGACTTGATCACGTCCTTGGTGCGGTCGCGGATCTGCACCACGCCTTGCGGACTGATGGTGGCGATGTCGCCCGTGGGGAACCAGCCATCGGCCAGCGCCGAGCGCTCGGCCTTGTGGTACCGGTCCACGATCCATTGGCCGCGCACCATCAGCTCGCCCTGTGCAACGCCGTCACGTGGAAGGCTGGCGCCGTTTTCATCCACCAGCTTGAGTTCGATGCCGAACACCGACTTGCCCTGCTTGGCGATCAGCGCGTGGCGGTCCTCGGGCGGCAGCTCGGCATCACCCGCGCCCAGCGTGCTCATGGTGGCGATGGCCGTGGTCTCGGTCATGCCCCAGCCGTGGCGCACGTCCACGTCGTACACGTCGTTGAACTTGGCGATCAGCGCCTTGGGCATGGCCGAGCCGCCCACGCCCGTGCGTCGCATGGTGCTAAAGCGCAGCTGGTGCTGCTCCACATGCTGGATCAGGCCCATCCAGATCGTGGGCACACCCGCGCTGACGGTGACGCGCTCGGTTTCCATCAGCTCGTACAGGCTGGCGGCGTCCAGGCGCGGGCCGGGCAGCACCAGCTTGGCGCCGCCAATCAGGGCTGCATAGGGCAGGCACCACGCGTTGATGTGGAACATGGGCACCACGGGCAGGATGGTCTCCTGCGCGCTGATGCTGAGCACGCCCGGCATGCAGGCCGACAGGGCGCTGAGCACCAGCGCCCGGTGCGAATACAACACGCCCTTGGGGTTGCCGGTGGTGCCCGACGTGTAGCACAGCGCCGCGCCAGTCTTTTCATCGCATTCGGGCCAGGCAAAGGTGTCGCCCTGGCGGGCCACCAGCGTCTCATAGGCCTCGACTCCGGGCACCCCCTGCAGGTCGATGGCGCCCAGCGCACCGGCATCGCACAGGGCCACCCAGTGCCGCACGCGGGGGCACGACGCAGCAATGGCGCGCACCAGCGGCGCAAAGGTGGTGTCGAACAGCACCACCTCGTCGTCGGCGTGGTTGACGATGTAGGCCAGCTGCTCGGGGTGCAGGCGCGGGTTGCAGGTGTGCATGACCATGCCGCTGCCGGACACGGCGTAATACGCCTCCAGGTGGCGGTGGTTGTTCCAGGCCAGCGAGCCCACCACGCTGCCGGGGCGCAGCCCCAGCGCCTGCAGTGCGTTGGCGAGCTGCCGGGCGCGCCGCGCCATGTCGGCAAAGCGGTAGCGGTGCAGGCTGCCATCGGTGTCGCGCGAGACGATCTGCTGGTCGCCGTATTGGTTCTCGCCATGCTCGAGGATGGCCGAAACCAGTAATGGCCGGTCCATCATGCTGCCGGGCTGCTGCATTGCTTTTGTCTCCTTGTGGTGTGCGCGGTGCTGCATCGCGGCATCCGTGGGGGTGCCGGTGCAGGGCCCTCTATGCCGGGGCTGGCGCATCGTCGCAAACAACGCGGGGCGCGCTTGTCTTCTGCGCGACTGGGGTGAGAGCCGCCCCCGTGGTGCGCCTTGGCCCGCGCAGAATGACCGGAATGCCGCGTTGACGCAGGGCCTACGGCCTTGGCGCGCTAAAAACCGAGCGCTGCGAAGAGCGCGTCCATGCGCGCCTGCACGGCAGCGTCCATGGCCATGGGGCGGCCCCACTCGCGCTGGGTTTCGCCGGGCCACTTGTTCGTGGCATCCATCCCCATCTTGCTGCCCAGGCCGCTCACGGGTGAGGCGAAGTCCAGGTAGTCGATGGGGGTGTGCTCCACCAGCAGCGTGTCGCGCGCCGGGTCCATGCGGGTGGTGATGGCCCAGATCACGTCTTTCCAATTGCGCACGTCCACATCCGCATCCACCACCACGATGAACTTGGTGTACATGAACTGGCGCAGGTGGCTCCACACGCCCATCATCACGCGCCGCGCGTGGCCCGCGTAGGCCTTGCGGATGCTGACCACCGCCATTCGGTAGCTGCAGCCTTCGGGCGGCAGGTAGAAGTCCACGATCTCGGGGAACTGCTTTTGCAGCAGCGGGATGAACAGCTCGTTCATCGCCAGGCCCAGCACGGCGGGCTCGTCGGGCGGCTTGCCGGTGTAGGTGCTGTGGTAGATCGCGTCCCGGCGCTGCGTGATGCGGTCGATGGTGAGCACGGGGAACTCGGCGCATTCGTTGTAGTAGCCGGTGTGGTCGCCATACGGCCCTTCCAGCGCGTGCTGCCAGCCGCTCGCGTGGTTGGCGTCGGGCTGGATGTGGCCTTCGAGCACGATCTCTGCCGTGGCGGGCACTTGCAGGGGCACGCCCAAGGCCGCAACCACCTCGGTACGCGCGCCGCGCAGCAGGCCGGCAAACTGGTATTCGCTCAAGGCATCGGGCACGGGCGTGACGGCACCGAGCAGCGTGGCCGGGTCGGCCCCCAGCGCCACGGCCACGGGGTAGGGCTGGCCGGGGTGTGCGGCGCAGTGGTCGGCAAAGTCCAACGCGCCGCCCCGGTGCGCCAGCCAGCGCACGATGACCTGGTTGCGCCCGACCACCTGCTGGCGGTAGATGCCCAGGTTTTGCCGCGCCTTGCGCGGCCCGCGCGTGATGGTCAGGCCCCAGGTGATGAGCGGGGCCACGTCGCCCGGCCAGCAGTGCTGCACGGGCAGGCGGGCCAGATCGACATCGGGGCCTTCCCACACCTCCTGCTGGCAGGGCGCGCCGCGCGCCACGGTGTACGGCGCCATGTTCCACAGGGTCTTGAGCAGCTGGCCCATGCCCAGCATGTCTTTGAAGCCTTTCGGCGCCTCGGGCTCCTTCAGCGTGGCGAGCAAGGTGCCCAGGGCGCGCACGCCGCGCAGGTCGGGCACGCCCATGGCGCGGGCCACGCGGGCTGTCGTGCCAAACAGGTTGGTCAGCACCGGCATGCGGTGGCCCGTGGGCTGGGTGAACAGCAGCGCCGGGCCGCTGGCGGGCAGCACGCGGTCGCTGAGCGCGGTCATCTCCAGGTGGGGCGATACGGGCTCCGCCACGCGGCGCAGCTCGCCCGTGGCTTCGAGCTGGGCCATGAAGTCGCGCAGGTCGCTATAGGCCATGTCAGGTCCAGAATTTGAATGAAATCGGCCTCTAGCGCTTATCCATCAAGCGCTAGCAGCTATCAATTAAGGAGTATCTGGTGCCAGACCCTGCCACCGAGGCGCCAGGTCGTGGGGCACGTCGATGAGGTCGAGCACGCGGGCCACGCTGTAGTCCACCACTTCGCCCACCGTTTGCGGGCGCAGGTAGAAGGCGGGCAGCGGCGGGCAGATGATGCCGCCCATCTCGGTCACGGCCACCATGTTGCGCAGGTGTGTAAGGTGCAGCGGCGACTCGCGCACCATCAGCACCAAGCGGCGGCGCTCCTTGAGGGCCACGTCGGCCGCACGCGTGAGCAGGTTGTCGGCCAGGCCATGCGCAATGGCGGCCAGCGTGCGCATGGAGCACGGCGCCACCACCATCGCATGGCACTGGAACGAACCGCTCGCAATGGCCGCGCCCACGTTGTGCAGGTCGTGCACGCGGTGCGCCAGGGCCTCGACGGCGGGGCGGTCCATGTCCAGCTCGTGCTGCAGGTTGCGCCAGCCCACGTCCGAGACAACCAGGTGCGTCTCGATGCCGCTCTGGCCCTGCAGCACCTGCAGCAGGCGCGCGCCATACACGGCGCCGCTGGCGCCCGAGATGGCGACGATGATGCGGCGGGTGTGGGCAACATCAGCCATGCGAGGGTTCCACGGCGACAGAGCGAGCCAAGGGCTGCGCCTGCTGGTCGGCCTCGACCTGCTCCAGCACCAGCGCGGCCTGCACCGGGTCGAAGTCTTCGTGCGTGCGCTTTTTCACGCCGTATTGCTGCAACTGGTAATGCCGGTCGGGCGCAATGCCGTGGCGCGCCAGCGTACTTTTCACGCACACCAGCGGGCAGCCGTCGAGCGCGATGATGGGCCGGCCCGAGCGCACGGTTTTCATGAGGTGCGGCACATCGCCGCCCACACCGGCGATGCACGACATCTCGGCCACGCCGCGCCGATCGAGCTGCAGCGCCACGTGGTTGGCCAGCTGCGCGGCGCTGGAGCAGCCCGAGCAGGAATAGACGAGGGGGTGGTTCGGATCGGCGGCCATGGTCATCCTCCTGTGGTGTGCGAAGCGGAGTCGAGGCGCTGCCGGAGGTGGCCCAGCACCTGGCGCGGTGACAGCAACGGCACCCACTGGCGCGGGTCCAGCACGGGCAGCTCGATGGCATCGAGCGCGTTCTTCACCACCAGGCCCAGCTCGGTATCGCCCTCCATCGACAGGCGGCGGTTGAAAAACAGCGTGTCGGGGTCTTGCTGGCGCTGGGCCAGCAGCAAAAAGTCGTGGGCGGTGGCGCTCAGCGTCAGATCGGCGACCTCAGGGGCAACCAGCGGGGCGCGGGGCGCAAAGCGCTGGCCTGTCCAGGCAAAGTCGAACACCAGGCGCGCATCGCGAACCTGCACGTGCATTTTCTTGTGCAGCATCAGCTGCCCCACATCGGCGGGCAGATGCCGGGCCAATGCCAGGTTGAGCGCCGTCACCAGCAGCAGCGAGCCGGGGTAGGCGGGCAGGCGCGACAGCAAGGCCCCCACCGGTGAGGGAACCAAAGAATCAGAAGAAGCAGCCATGGTGTGGGGGTGGCACGCGGGCCAGGTAGAAAAGCACGATGTCAATCAGAGGCCGGGTGCGGTGGCACCGGCGTGCCCCTGCTCCAGACCAGGACGACCGAACCAGTAACCGTTGCAGGGCTGGTCGGGCATGAAAGGCTGCATGCGCAGCACAAAGTCTGCGCCGCCAGGCTGCGCCAGGCGCCGGGCTTCATCGAACAGCGCAATGATCTGCACCATGTGCTGCGACTGCGGGCTCAGCCGCACCAGGTCCACGCCCATGGTGCGCATCGCGGCCAGCTCGTTGGCCAGGTTGTAGACCCGGGCCGATTGCGTCTGCGTGCCGTTGAGCACGAGGAAGTCCTCGCTCTCGCGGGTGCGCAGCGTCAGGCCGTCGGGATGCTCCAGGCAGCTGAAGCGGCAGTCGTCTTTGGGCAGGTTGCAGTGGCGCGCCGTGAAGCAGCGCGCCGAGTAGGCCAGCGGCATGCGCCCGTAGGCGAACACTTCCGTTTCCAGGCCCGCAGGGCGATTCACCAGCATGGCGGCCAGCGCATCCTGCGCCATCTCCAGCGGCATCACCCAGCGGCTGGCGCCCAGCTGCGCCATCCATTGCAGCGAGGGTGCGTTGTACAGGTTGAGGTGCGGGCCCGCCACAAAGGGCCGACTTGTCGGTTGGCCCGACAGGCAGCGCACCGCGCCCATGTCGTTGGCCTCGACGGTGAAGTCCGCGTTGTCAGCGATCTTGTGCAGCACGCTCACGTCCGAGCCCGACTCGATCAGCACCTGCGTGGACAGCACGGCCTGCTTGCCGGCGTCCTGCAGCATGCGGGCGATGTCCAGCCAGTCGGTCAGGCGCAGTTCGTGGCGGCGCGAGCACACCGTCTCGCCCAGATACACCACATCGAGCGGCGTGGCGGCCATGGCCTCGTAGAAAGCAAAGATATCTTCGCGCGGCCAGTAGTACAGCAGCGGACCCAGGGATAGTTTCATCACGGTGCTCTCCATTTTTCAGGGCGTTGTGCGCAGCCCACTCGGCATAAAACTGGCGCGCCCCAGGCCAGCGGACGCCGCGCAAGGGCCGCCCCGCCGCGCTGGCGTCGTCCCCCTTCCCCTAGCGCGAAGCGCGTAGAGAGAAGGGGGAAGCCGCGCAGCGGCTCAGGGGGTTGTCTCATCACTTCCAGGGGCGGTGGTAGGCGCCCAGCGTGTGCTGCTGGCCCTCGGCCACCTGGTCGAGGCTGGCCATCCAGGTCGTTTTGGTGGCGTAGCGGTGGGGGTTGGCCAGGCACTGGTCCACAGCCTCGCGCCAGACCCTGGTGACCTGCGCCACATAGGCCGGGCTGCGCTGGCGGCCTTCGATCTTGATGGCGCGCACGCCGATCTTGAGCAACTGGGGCAGCAGCTCCAGTGTGTTGAGGCTGGTGGGCTCTTCGATGGCGTAGTAGTTTTCGTCGTCGCCCACATCGAACCGCCCCTTGCACAGGGTGGGATAGCCGGCGTTTTCGCCGGGCGCGTAGCGGTCGATCAAGACACCATTCAGGCGCGACTCTCGGCCCTGCGGCGTCTCCTGCCAGCGCACGGCCTTGGGCGGCGAGCACACGCCATGCGTGTTGGGAGATTCGCCCGTCACGTACGAAGACAGGGCACAGCGCCCCTCGACCATCACGCACAGGCTGCCGAAGCCGAACACCTCGATCTCCACCGCGGTCTTGTCGATGACCTGGCGCACCTGCTCCATCGACAGCACGCGCGGCAGCACGGCCCGCACGATGCCGAACTGCTCGCGGTAGAAGTTGATGGCCTCGTAGTTGGTGGCCGAGCCTTGCACCGACAGGTGCAGGCGCAGCTGGGGATGGCGCTGCGCCGCGTAGTGCATGAGCCCGGGGTCGGCCAGAATGACGGCGTCCACACCCAGATCCACCGCCTTGTCCATGGCGCTGCGCCAGGGTGCGGGGTCGGACGCCTGCGGGTAGGTGTTGAGCGCCATGAAGACTTTGCAGCCGCGCTCATGCGCGTAGCGGATGCCGTTGGCGATAGCCGCCTCGTCAAAGTTCAGTCCGGCAAAGTTGCGCGCGTTGGTGGCGTCGCGCAGACCCAGATAGACGCAGTTGGCACCGTTGTCCACCGCAGCCTTCAGGGCGGGCAGGCTGCCGGCGGGGCAGACCAGTTCAAGGGCAGGCGCCGCAGGGGGCGCCGCAATCGGGTTCAAGGATTCCATCACAAGCAATCAATAGCCGGCTCCGGGCGTGGAGCCACGGCACTGGCGGCACCTTAGCGATGTGGAACCGTGCGGCGGCTGATCTTCGTCAACTGCAGGGCACAATTCCAGACGAATACAGTCGGGCTTTGACGCAGGCCATGCCTTCGGGCCACTGGCATCGCGTTCATGCGCCCCGTCACCCCTCTCCCCAACGCCCTACCGCCATGAACAAAAACCTCTGGCTGCTGGCCTTGTGCCAGGGCCTTTTGCTGACCAACAACGTGGTCTTCATCGCCATCAAGCGCTGGTGCGAGCTGCCCATCATGGGGGCGGGCGTGCTGCTGAACCTTGGCCTGCGTGGCCGTCGCGCTGTTGGGGGTGGACTTGCACCACTTCGGCATTGCGCTGTTCATGCTGGGGGTGGGCTGGAATTTTCTGTTCACCGGCAGCACGGCGCTGGCCGTGACGGCCTACCGCCCTGAAGAAAAAGACCGCGCCCAGGCGGCCATCAACTTCTGCGTGTTTGCCACGCTGGCCGTGAGCTCGCTGTTCTCGGGCGTGCTGGTCACCACCCAGGGCTGGACGCTTCTCAAACATGGCCCGCTGGCGCCCATTGCGGTCACCGGCGCGGCCTTGCTGTGGCTGGCATTGCGTCAGCGCCGGGCGCGGGTGGCGTCAACGCCCTAGACCGCCATCGATATTTGTTTTTGTCATTTGCAAGCGCGAAAAACGTGGTTTTCACCGCCGGGCGCCTTCCCTAGACTTCATTCGCACTGACCCGCCCGGGCCGCATCGGCGGCCCCGGTTTGGCGCCGGTGTCGTGAAAAGTCGCCCATGTCTGCTGTTCTGTCCGCTGGTGATGCCGCCACCCCGGTGGCTGCCACCCCCGCATCGCAAACCTTTGAAATCCGCCCCGTCGCCGATGCGGCCGGCCCGCTGGGGGCCGAGGTGCTGGGGCTCGATCTGGCGCAAGCGCTGACCGCCGATGACTTTGCGCGCCTGCACCAGGCGCACCTGCACCACCATGTGTTGGTGTTTCGCAACCAGCGCATCACGCCGCGCCAGCACATCGACTTCAGCCGCCGCTTTGGGCCGCTGCAGATCCATGTACTGAAGAACTTCCAGCTCGCGGGCCACCCCGAGATCCTGGTGGTCTCCAACATCAAGGAAAACGGCCAGCCCATCGGCCTGGGGGATGCGGGCCATTTCTGGCACTCCGACCTGTCGTACAAGGTCGTGCCCAGCCTGGGTTCGCTGCTGCACGCCCAGGAACTGCCTGCCGTGGGCGGCGACACCTTGTTTGCCGACCAGCACGCGGCCTACGACGCCTTGCCCGAGGCACTGAAGAAAACCATCGCCCCGTTGCAGGCCGAGCACAGCTACCTGGCCCGCTACGACGAGCTGCGCGCAAAGAGCCCCTGGCGCCCCGCGCTGACACAGGCGCAGATCGATGAGGTCAAGCCTGCCGTGCACCCCGTGGTGCGCACCCACCCCGAAACCGCGCGCAAGGCGCTGTTTGTCAGCGAGCACTTCACCACGCGCATCGTGGGCCTGCCCGAAGACGAAAGCCGCGACCTGCTGGCCCAGCTGTTTGCCGCCAGCGTAAAGCCCGCATTCGTCTATCGCCACCGCTGGCAGCCGCATGACCTGGTGTTCTGGGACAACCGCTCGGTGCTGCACCTGGCCACCGGCACCCCCGACACCGAACGCCGCAAGCTCTATCGCACCACCATCGAAGGCGATCTGCCTTTCTGAGGCACTTCATTTTTTATAGCTGCTAGCGCTTATCCCATAAGCGCCATAGGCATTTTTTACTTTTATTCCACCGAAAGCCCTGCCATGACCCACCCCACCCGCCGCCTTTTCACCCGCCGCACCTTGGGCCGCAAGACGGCCGCCGTGCTCACTGCTGCGGGCCTGCTCACGGCGGGCCTGGGCTTGTCGGCCCCGGCGCATGCCGCCGAAGGCCAGTTGCGCATTGCCCAGCAGTTCGGCATCGTCTATCTGCTGCTCAACGTGGCGCAGGAACAAAAGCTGATTGAAAAACACGGCAAGGCAGCCGGGGTGGACATCAAGGTGGACTTCCTCAAGCTGTCGGGCGGCTCGGCGGTGAACGATGCGCTGCTGTCGGGCAACATCGACATTGCCGGCGCCGGCGTGGGCCCTCTGTTCACCCTGTGGGACCGCACCAAGGGCAAGCAGAACGTCAAGGGCGTGGCTTCGCTGGGCAATTTCCCCTATTACCTGGTCAGCAACAACCCGGCCGTGAAGACCATTGCCGACTTCACCGACAAGGACCGCATTGCGCTGCCGGCCGTCGGCGTTTCAGTGCAGTCGCGCGTGCTGCAACTGGCCTCGGCCAAGCTTTGGGGCGAGAAGGAATACAACCGCCTCGACAAGCTGCAGGTGGCCGTGCCGCACCCGGACGCCACCGCCGCCATCATCAAGGGCGGCACCGAGATCAACGCCCATTTCGGCAACCCGCCGTTCCAGGACCAGGCCCTGGCCGGCAACCCGAATGCGCACATCGTGCTCAAGTCCTACGACGTGCTGGGCGGCCCCGCCTCGGCCACGGTGCTCTACGCCACCGAAAAATTCCGCGCCGAGAGCCCCAAGACCTACAAGGCCTTTGTCGATGCGCTCGACGAAGCGGCAAAGTTCGTCACCGCCTATCCTGAAAAGGCGGCTGACATCTACCTCAAGGTGTCGGGCGGCAACACCGACCGCAAACTGTTGCTGGGCATCATCCAGAACCCCGAGGTGCAATTCAAGGTCAGGCCCGAGAACACCCTGGGCCTGGGCCAGTTCCTGCACCGCGTGGGCGCCATCAAGAACCAGCCCACCGCGCTCAAGGACTACTTCTTCGACGACGCCCTGACCGCAGGCGGCAACTGATCGCCCCCATGTCCTGGCCCCACTGGATTCGTCACCGCTCCCGCCAGCAAGGCCTGGTGGGCCTGCCGGCCCGACCCGCGCACACGCCAGCACCCGCACCAGGCGCCACGCCCGCGCTGGAGGCCCCCCTGCTGCAGGTGGACGGCGTCAGCATCGACTACCGCACGCACGAACGCGTGGTGCGCGCCACGCACCGCGTCTCGTTCGACGTGCACGCGGGCGACCGCTTCGTGCTGCTGGGCGCCTCGGGCTGCGGCAAGTCCACGCTGCTCAAGGCGGTGGCCGGGTTCATTGCCCCGAGCGAGGGCGAGATCCGCCTGCAGGGCCGCGCCGTGACCCAGCCCGGACCGGACCGCGTGGTCGTGTTCCAGGAGTTCGACCAGTTGCCGCCCTGGAAGACCGTGCGCGAGAACGTGGCGTTTCCGCTGCTGGCCTCGCGCACCTGCGGGCACGCCGAGGCGGCCGAGCGCGCCGCACTGTATCTGGAGAAAGTGGGGCTGAGCCGGTTTGCCGATGTGCACCCGCACCAGCTCTCGGGGGGCATGAAGCAGCGCGTGGCGATTGCCCGGGCGCTCGCCATGCAGCCGCAGGTGCTGCTGATGGACGAGCCCTTTGCCGCACTCGACGCGCTCACGCGCCGGCGCATGCAGGAAGAACTGCTGGGCCTGTGGGACGAATTCCGCTTCACGCTGATCTTCGTCACGCATTCGATTGAAGAGGCGCTGGTGGTGGGCAACCGCATCGCCATCCTCTCGCCACACCCCGGACGCCTGCGCGCCGAGATCAACAGCCATGCGTTTGGGCTGCACAGCCTGGGCGGCAGCGCCTTCCAGGCCACGGCGCGGCGCATCCACGGTCTGCTGTTTGAAGGGCAGGACACCCCATCCGCCGAACCCGCTGCAACGCCCGTGCCGGGGTCGGTGGAGGCCGACGCGGCCGCCCTGGCCCGTGGGCCACGCAGTGCGGCCGGGCACGGCGCCCTGCCTTTCCGGATTTCCGTATGAGCACCACCTTCCCATCGCCCGCGCCTTCGCTGGCGCTCCAGCCACCGCTCACACCGCCCATACGCCCCGAAATCGAACGCACGCTGGAGCCGCTGGGCAGCATCGCGCCCGAGCAACCCCTGCCGCTCGCGGCCCGCATCTGGCAGCAGGCCTGGGTGCGCAAGTTTGTCATCCTGGCGGTGCTGGCGGCACTTTGGGAAGTAACCGCTCGCTGGCAGGACAACGACCTGTTGCTGCCCACGTTTGTGCAAACGGCCAAGGCGCTTGTCGAAGGACTGGCCACGGGCGAGCTGCTGCAAAAAGCGGCCATCTCGCTGTCGGTGCTACTCAAGGGCTATTTCGCGGGCATCGTGGGCGCCTTCGTGCTGACGACGCTGGCAGTGTCCACGCAGTTCGGGCGCGACCTGCTGTCCACGCTCACGTCCATGCTCAACCCGCTGCCAGCCATTGCGCTGCTGCCGCTAGCGCTGTTGTGGTTCGGGCTGGGGCAAGGCAGCCTGGTGTTCGTGCTGATCCATTCGGTGCTGTGGCCGCTGGCGCTCAACACCTACGCGGGTTTTCAGGCGGTGCCCGAGACGCTGCGCATGGCGGGGCGCAACTACGGCCTCACCGGCATCCGCTATGTGCTGCAGATCCTGGTGCCAGCGGCGCTGCCGTCCATTCTGTCGGGGCTGAAAATCGGCTGGGCCTTTGCCTGGCGCACACTGATCGCGGCCGAACTGGTGTTTGGCGCATCGTCGGGAAAAGGGGGCCTGGGCTGGTACATCTTCCAGAACCGTAATGAGCTCTACACCGACAAGGTGTTTGCCGGCCTGGCACTGGTGATCATCATCGGCCTGCTGGTGGAAAGCCTGGGCTTTCACACGCTGGAGCGCCTCACGATACGGCGCTGGGGCGTGCAGCGCTGAGGCCCGTCAGCCCACGGCCGGACAACGCTGCAGCAGCCACTGGCGCAGCAGCGCAAACACCGGCGCGGCGAGGTCGGGGCTTTCGTTGAACAGCTCGTGGAACAAGGGCTCAAAGCGCTGTGACTGCACCATGCCCCGGGGCGCCGCAGCGGCAAATGCCCGGCTGCCCGCGGGGTTGACCAACTTGTCGGCCCCAGCCCACATCAGCAGGGTGGGCACGCTCCAGTGCGCGGCCCGCGCCACCGTGGCGGGCCCGCCGTCGGCGATGAACCGGGCCAGGCGGCCGCTGATGCGGTCGTGGCACAGCGGATCGGCCAGATAGGCGGCCACCACGGCCGGGTCGTGCGAGAGATATTGCGCATCGAGCCCGTTGCCCACGCGCAGGTTGGGCAGGATGCGCGCCAGCGTAGCCAGCAACAGCTTTTGCACGGCATTGAGCCCAGGGTCCAGCGCGGGCGACGAGAGCACCAGCGCATCCACCGGCCGCAGGTGCATCGACACGAAGCGCGCCGCAACCAGCCCGCCCATGCTGTGGCCCAGCAGCACCAGCGGCTCGCCTGGCGCCATGCGGGCACGGGTGGCGTCCACCATGTCGGCCAGATCCTCCAGCAGGCGCATGTCGCCGGTGAGGCCGCCGCGCGGGCCGCCCGACTCGCCATGGCCATACTGGTCGTAGCCCCGCACGGCAAAGCCCCAGGCATTGAGGCGCTGTGCCACGGCGTCGTAGCGCCCCACATGCTCACCCAGGCCATGCACCAGCAGCACGGTGCCGCGGGTTGCGCCCTCTGTCAGGGGCCAGTCCTGCACCGCCAGGTTTTCACCGTCTGCCGCGGTAAACGTCGTCAAGGTGCTCATGGTGGAAACAAGGGTGTCAGACATGGGTCGGGCAAGGATGGCGTGCAGCCCGGGCGGCCCAGGCAGCACGCGTTGCGGTGGAGGTTCCAGCAGACCGCTGGGGAAACGGGATCGGCCGGGGCCAGCGAAGCACGTACGCGCCCCGACGGGGCTCAGGCAGCAGCAGCCTCTGATGCCGCCTGCTGTGCCATGGCGCCGATCACCTGCGCCACCGAGGCGGTGAGGCGCTTGGCGTAGGGCACATGCAGGAACTCGTTGGGGCCGTGCGCATTGCTCTTGGGGCCGAGCACGCCGCACACCATCATCTGGGCCTTCGGAAAGCCCTCGCTGAGCATGTTCATCAGCGGGATGGTGCCGCCCTGGCCGATGTAGCCGCAGGGCGCGCCGAAATGCGCCTGCGACGCCGCGTTGAGCGCATGCTCGAACCACGGCGTGGTGACCGGGGCGTTCCAGCCCGTGGCGCCGCCGCCGTTTTCAAACGTGACCCGGGCCTGGTAGGGCGCGTTGTCTTCGAGCAGGGCTTTGAGCTGCTGCACGGCCTGGGCGGCATCCACCAGCGGCGGCAGGCGCAGGCTGAGCTTGAAGGCGGTATAGGGGCGCAGCACGTTGCCGGCATCTTGCAGTGCCGGAAAGCCTTCGGCACCGGTCACGCTCAACGTGGGCGCCCAGGTGCGGTTGAGCAGCGCCTTCAACGGGTCGGTGGTGGTGGGCAGCGCAAACTGGGTAGAGCCGCCGCAGTCGTAGTGCGCCCACGGAAAGCGCTTGTACACCTCTTCGCCCAGGATGGCAGCCGTGGCGCGGGCCTGGGCCAGGCGGTCGGCGGGCACCTCGCAGTGAAAGCTGGCGGGCAGCAGGCGGCCGGTGGCGCTGTCTTCAAGGCGGTCGAGCACCTGGCGCATGATGCGAAACGACGAGGGCACCAGGCCCGAGGCATCGCCCGAATGCACGCCCTCGGTCAGGATCTCGACCTTGAGCGTGCCGCTGGCCATGCCGCGCAGGCTGGTGGTGAGCCACAGCTGGTCGTAGTTGCCGGCGCCGCTGTCCAGGCAGATCACCAGCCCCACATCGCCCAGGCGGGCGCGCAGGGTGTCGATGGTGGGCAGCAAATCGCGCGAGCCGCTTTCCTCGCAGGTTTCGATCAGGCCCACGATGCGCGGGTGCGGCACGTTCTGGCGCTTGAGTTCCTGCACGGCGGCAATGCTGGCGTAGACCGCGTAGCCATCGTCGGCACCGCCCCGACCGTAGAGCTTGCCGTCTTCGTATTTAGGTGTCCAGGGGCCCAGGTCGCTGCGCCAGCCGGAGAACTCGGGTTGCTTATCGAGGTGGCCGTACATCAGCACCGTCTGGGTGGCGGCGGCCTCGGTGGCTTCGATCTCGAAGAACAGCACCGGGGTGCGGCCGGGCAGGCGCACGATCTCCAGCCGCAGGCCGGCCACTTTTTGCGCCTCGACCCAGGCGGCGGCGTTGCGCACCACGGTGTCGAGCAGCCCCAACTGCGCCCAGTCGGGGGCAAAGGTGGGCGACTTGGCCGGGATGGCGATGTATTCGGTGAGCTGGCGCAGGATGTCGTGGTCCCACGCCTGGCTGACCCGCTCCAGCGCCAGCGCAGGTTGAAGGACTTGGGAAGGGACACGGGCGTTCATGGGCGGGCTCCAGCGGCAATGCGAAAACTACATTCGACCACAACGCGCCCGCCGGCGCCACGGCTCAATGGAGAGATGCCGGGGCGGTCTTGGGATTGCGGCCCGCGACAGCGCGGTGCAGCAGGCTCGCCACCGTGACGCAGGGCAACCGGTGGGGCTGGCCCGCTGTAGTGATCAGGGGGTCAGGGTCGTGGCGTCAACACCCTGCGCGGGGGGAATCTCCTATACGGCGCCCGGCAGGGCAATGTGCCCGGCCGCGTCCCCGCCCGACAGCTTGAACACCTGCACCGCCCCGGCAAGGCGCGTGGCCTGTTCGCGCAGGCTGTGGGCCGCTGCGGCCGACTCTTCCACCAGCGCGGCGTTCTGCTGTGTCATCTGGTCAAGCTGGTTCACGGCGGTATTCACCTGGCCGATGCCATCGGACTGCTCGCTGGACGCCGCCGTGATCTCGCCAATGATGTCGCCGACGCGTTTGACCGAACCCACGATCTCCTCCATCGTGGTGCCGGCGTTCTGCACCAGGCGTGCGCCCGATTCGACCCGCTCGACCGACGCGCCGATGAGCTGCTTGATCTCGCGGGCGGCCTCGGCGCTTCGCCCGGCGAGCGAACGCACCTCACCGGCCACCACGGCAAAGCCACGGCCCTGCTCGCCGGCCCGGGCCGCTTCCACCGCGGCGTTGAGCGCCAGGATATTGGTCTGGAAGGCAATGGAGTCGATCACGCCGATGATGTCGGCGATCTTGCGCGAGCTCTGGTTGATGTCGCCCATGGTGGTGACGACCTCGCCCACCACCCGGCCACCGCGCGCCGCCACCTCGGCGGCCGAGCTGGCCAGCTGGTTGGCCTGCTGGGCTGCGTCGGCCGACTGGCGCACCGTGGCGGTAAGCTGTTCCATGCTTTGCGCGGTCTGGGCCAGGCTGCTGGCCGTGGCCTCGGTGCGTGCCGACAGATCCTGGTTGCCGCTGGCGATCTCGGCGCTGGCCGTGGTGATGCTGTCCACCGCCGTGCGCACCTGCTGCAGCATCTGCACATAGCGCTGGCGCATGCCCTCCACCTCGTGCACCAGGGCGCCAATCTCGTCGCGCCGCGTGGTGTGGAAGGCCTCGGTCAGGTCGCCCTGGGCCACCAGCGTGATGGCTTTGGTGAGCCCCTGCAGGGGCCGGCTCACGCCGCGGCGCAGCATCATGAACAACCCCACCGCCAGCAGCGCCACCGCCACCGCCATCAGGCACCACACGGCCAGCGTGACGCGGCGTTGCCCGCCCATGGCCTCGGCGTCGGGCACCTCGGCCACCACCCACCAGCCATCGGCCCGCGTCTTGCGCACCAGCGTCCAAGGGTCGGACGACTGCCCGCCCAGCACCGGCGCCGCCTGGCGCACATAGCCGCCGTCGGCCGTGGCCAGCGCATCAAAGAACGCACGGTCCTGGGGATAGGCCTCCAGCACCTTCTTGCCGCGCGCCGTGGGGTGGGCCACAAACACCGCATCGGCCAGCGACTTGCCTGGGTCGATCACATAGGTGCCACCGTTGTCGAAAAAGCGCGTCTGCGCCACCTGTTTTTCCAGCATGGTCTCGAACACGCTCACGTCGTTGGCGATAAACAGCAAGGCAATCACCTTGCCGGTGCTGTCCTTGGACGGAACGTAATAGCCCATGTAGGGCTTGCCGTTGACCACGGTGCGGCCCACATAGGGCTCGCCCGTCTTCACGCGCTGGTAGGCCGCACTGTCGCGCTCAAGCAGCGTGCCTTGCTGGCGCTCGCCCTTGTCGTTCTTGACCGAGGTCGTCACGCGCACGAAGTCGTCACCCTTGCGTGCAAATACGGTCGCAATGCCGCCCGTTTCATTGGCGAACTTGTCCACCGAGCCGTGGTCATCATTGACCAGCGCACCAAAGCTGCGCAACTCGCCCGTGCCTTCGTCGAGCTGCATGTTGGCCTCGAAATAGCGCTGAAAGCCCCGCATGGTGAGCTGCACGAGCTCGCGGTTGGTGGCGTCGGCCGCGTCAATCGATTGCGCCACGCTCTGGGCCGTGTTGCCCACGCTACCGACCACTTCGGCACGGGTGCTGCGCTCGGTAAGAACCGCGATCGCCAGACCCACCAGCACCAGCACCAGCGCCACCAGACCAATGGCCATCAAGGTGACCTGGCGCGCCACAGAACGGTTATTGGCAAGGGATGCTGCCATAAGGGTTGTCTCCGGAAAATGAATGCATGAAGCCGGCTGTGCCGGTCTGCTCCCACTCTAAGACAGGGGCGTAGTTACATTCATTAACGCATTCCCTTACGCAGTGTCGCGTACCGGCGGGTTGGGGCCAGCCCGTTGACGACGCACCATGCAAATTTGAGGAAAAACAGGCTTTTACGCTTATGCAGTAAACGCAAACAGCTCTGTTATTGATAGCAAATCAATTCCCAACCCCGTGGGGCGGCAACCCGGTGCTGGGAATCAGGCGTGCTCGAAATGGAACACCGCAGTGCCCGCCCGCGCGTTCGGGCACCAGCGCACAGCGCGCCCGTCCTGCAGGCCGAACGCGTCGATCACGCGCAAATTGTTCTTAAGCGCCAGCACCTCGAAATCCTTGTAGGTGCCGACACGGATGTTGGGCGTGTCGTACCACTGGTAGGGCAGGCGGCGCGTGACGGGCATGCGCCCGCGCAGCACCGACAGGCGGTTGGGCCAGTGCGCAAAATTGGGGAAAGCCACCACGCCGGTGCGCCCCACGCGGGCGGTTTCGCGCAGCATGACCTCGGCGTTGCGCAGGTGCTGCAGGGTGTCGATCTGCAGCACCACGTCAAACGAGTTGTCGCCAAACATCGCCAGGCCTTCGTCGAGGTTGAGCTGGATCACGTCCACCCCGCGCTGCACGCAGGCCAGCACGTTGGCGTCATCAATCTCGATGCCGTAGCCGCTGCACCCGCGCTCGCGCTGCAGGTAGGACAGCAGGGCGCCGTCGCCACAGCCCAGGTCCAGCACGCGCGAGCCGGGCGGCACCATGCGGGCAATGGCCTGCATCGTGGTTTTCTCGGTCATGCGAACTCCTTTGCAATGCTATCGAAGTAAGAGCGCATGACGCTCATGTAGCGGGCGTCATCGAGCAAAAAGGCATCATGCCCGTGGGGGGCGTCGATTTCGGCATAACTGACGTGGCGGCGGTTGTCGAGCAGGGCCTTGACGATCTCGCGGCTGCGCCGGGGAGAAAAACGCCAGTCGGTGGTGAAGCTGATGAGCAGGAATTTCGCCGTGGCACGCGCCAGGGCCTGGGTCAGGTCGCCACCATGGCCGCGCGCCGGGTCAAAGTAATCGAGCGCGCGCGTGATCAGCAGGTAGGTGTTGGCGTCGAAATACTCGCTGAACTTGTCGCCCTGGTAGCGCAGGTAGCTCTCGATCTGGAACTCGATGTCCTGGGTGGAGTATTTGAGGTCCAGCCCCTCACGCAGCTGGCGACCGAACTTTTCGTTCATCACGTCGTCGCTCAGGTACGTGATGTGGCCGATCATGCGGGCGATGCGCAGGCCGCGCTGGGGGATTACGCCATGCCGGTAAAAGTGGCCGCCGTGGAAATCGGGGTCGGTCACGATGGCGCGGCGTGCCACCTCGTTGAAGGCAATGTTCTCGGCCGTAAGGTTGGGCGCGCTGGCCACCACCACGGCGTGGCGCACGCGCTCGGGGTATTGCAGTGTCCAACTCAGGGCCTGCATGCCGCCCAGGCTGCCGCCCAGCACGGCCGCCAGTTGGGTGACGCCCAGGCGGTCGAGCAGCCGGGCCTGCGCGTTGACCCAGTCTTCCACCGTCACCACGGGAAAATCGGCGCCGTACACCTCTCCCGTGTCGGGGTGCAGGTGCATGGGGCCGGTGGAACCAAAGCACGAGCCCAGGTTGTTCACGCCGATCACGAAGAATTTGTCGGTATCCACCGGCTTGCCCGGGCCGATCATGTTGTCCCACCAGCCCGCGCTCTTGTCCTGGCCTTCGTACACCCCGGCCACATGGTGCGAGGCATTGAGGGCATGGCAGACCAGCACGGCGTTGGAGGCATCGGCGTTGAGCGTGCCGTAGGTCTCGAAGGCCAGGTGGTAATCGCGCAGCGATGCGCCGCTTTGCAGCGGCAGCAGCTGCGGAAAATGCATGGTCTGGGGTGTGGCAATGAACGACATAAAAAAAACCGGCATCGCTAAAAACGAGGCCGGGGATAGGTCGGACGGGTCTTTAGCAGAATTTATTAAGCGCCCGCAAGCTGTGGCAAATCGGCGCGTGGGGCAAATATACCAAAAGGGCCGCCCAACGGCGGCCCTGGTCGATCAGGTTGGCGCAAAAATGGCCACCAGCCCGAGGACCACGAAAATCACCGCCGACACAATGTGCACGATGCGAATGGGCACCAGGCGCGTGATGCGGTCGCCCAGCCAGACCACGGGTGCGTTGGCCAGCATCATGCCCAGCGTGGTCCCGGCCACCACCCACAGGTAGGCGTTGTATTGCGCCGCCAGCATGACGGTGGCGATCTGCGTCTTGTCGCCCATCTCGGCCAGGAAAAAAGCCACCAGGGTGGTGCCAAACACCCCCCAGCGCGGCGTGCCGTCGGCATCCCCCTCATCGAGCTTGTCCGGAATCAGCATCCAGACCGCCATGGCGATGAACGAAGCGCCCAGTATCCAGCGCAACACCTGCGGCCCCACCACCGTGGTCACCCAGGCGCCCACGGCACCCGCCAGCCCATGGTTGGCCAGCGTGGCGACCAGAATGCCCAGCACGATGGGCCAGGGCTTGCGAAAGCGCGCGGCCAGCACGAGGGCCAGCAACTGGGTCTTGTCGCCCATCTCGGCCAAGGCGACGATGGCGGTAGAAACAAAAAAGGCTTCCATGAGGAGGGGGATCCAATCCGGCCGGATGGGTGGTGAACGCATTGACTGCACCCCGACTCCGGCCAATGGATCGGCATGCAGTCAATGGTCTCGCCCAGCTCAATGCAAGCCGCATGCGCCATAGGTTGTGAGAACCCAAGTGTGTTGACGCCTGCCCCCGGCGCGGTGTGCTGCCAGGCGGGCTACTCCCCAAAGACCGCCGTATTCTAGTGCAGTGCGCCGCCCTGTCCACTGCGGCAACAGCCGCCGCCGCCAAGGTTTCCTACCCGAAAAATTTTTCCTTAGAAATAAATATTCACGCGGCGCATAAAAGTGATTAATAATGGCTTCGCTTTTCTGCAATGCAGGAAAGCAGTTAAGTTAGCGGTGATTGGTCAGTTTCGCGTCTTTGAAGTCGTCACAGGTTTGTTGATTGCGTAGGACTCCCATCGCGTTTTCATGTTTTTTCAGGAGTCCTTCATGGGCAACAAACTTTACGTGGGCAACCTGCCCTACTCTTTCCGCGACGAAGACCTGCAGCAGACCTTCAGCCAGTACGGCACGGTCGGCAGCGCCAAGGTCATGATGGAGCGCGATACCGGCCGCTCCAAGGGTTTCGGCTTTGTCGAAATGGGCAGCGATGCTGAAGCCCAAGCCGCCATCCAAGGCGTGCATGGCACCAATTTTGGCGGCCGTGACCTCGTGGTCAACGAAGCCCGTCCCATGGAGCCACGCGCTCCCCGTAGCGGCGGCTTCGGCGGCGGTAACGGTGGTGGCGGCTACGGTGGTGGTGGCGGTGGCTACGGTGGTGGCCGCAGCGGCGGCGGTGGTGGTGGTGGTTACGGCGGTGGCCGCAGCAGCTACTAAGACCGTTTCAGCAGGTGCTTGCACCTGCTACCGGAAAAACAAGGAGCCTCAGGGCTCCTTTTTTCATGCCTGCAGCATTGCGGCAACAACCGCGCAAAGCACTTGCCTTTTCCCAAAAACTATGCGACATATCGTGACTGCGGGGGTTTTCTCGCCTAAAAAGGTTTGCGGTGATCCGTCGGTTTCGCGCATAGGGCGTCATTGAGATTAGCTGGCTGCGTTTTCTGGACTCCATCGCTTTATTCATGTGTTTTTGAGGAGTCCCGTGATGGGCAACAAACTGTATGTCGGCAACCTGCCGTACTCGGTGCGCGACAGCGATCTGGAACAGGCCTTTGGCCAATTTGGTGTCGTGACGAGCGCCAAGGTCATGATGGAGCGCGACACCGGCCGCTCCAAGGGCTTCGGCTTCGTCGAAATGGGCAGCGATGCCGAGGCGCAGGCCGCCATTCAGGGCATGAACGGCCAGCCTTTGGGTGGACGCGGCATCGTCGTCAATGAGGCCCGCCCCATGGAACCCCGTCCACCCCGCAGTGGCGGCGGTGGTTTTGGCGGTGGTGGCGGCGGATACGGTGGCGGTGGCCGCAGTGGTGGAAGCGGCGGCTATGGCGGTGGCGGGAGCTACGGCGGTGGCCGTGAAGGCGGCGGTGGTGGTGGATACGGTGGTGGCGGCGGTGGCCGAGGTGATGGCGGCGGTTACGGCGGCGGTGGCCGCAGCGAAGGCGGCTTTCGCAGCCCCTACGGCTCAGGCTCGCGCAATGGCGGTGGCCGCAGTGGCGGCGGGGGTGGTGGCTATGGTGGCGGCAACAGCTACTAAACCGTACACCAGCAGGATGGTTGGGTAGAAGCCCCTTTGGGGGCTTTTTTCATGGCCGCAGGTTTCGGGAGCTGATGCCGCCCCGACGCCAATCTGCCAAGCTGGGCGCCAGCAAGCCTCACACCGGCTTGGTCGTCCACCGCAGTTATTCCACCTCATCCTGGCGGTGCTTGCGGGGCCGGCCTGCCAGCAGTGCGTCCAACAGCGCGTTGGGAAGCAAGCGCAGCAGTTTGGCGACAACACCCATCTGCCAGGGAATGACGCGGTAACTCACCCCTGCGCCAATGGCCTGGAAGGCGCGGTCAGCAAAACAATCGGCCTGCATCAGGAACGGCATGCCGTAGCGGTTGTGGCGCGTGAGCGGCGTGTCGACATAGCCTGGCGAAATCGTAACCACGCGCACCCCGTGCGGACGCATCTCGCCGCGCAGGCTTTCGCAATAGCTGATGACCGCCGCCTTGCTGGCGCAATAAGCCCCATGCCCAGGCAAGCCGCGGATGCCCGCCACACTGCCGATACCCACCAGGGTGCCGCCGCGGCGTTGCACCATGCCATCCAAAAAGGGCTGAAAAGTGGCCGCCATGCCGATGTTGTTGGTGGCAAAGGTGCGCGCCATGACGTCGATATCGGCACGGATGGCGGTGTCCATGCCCACGCTGATGCCGGCGTTGGCAATGACCACATCGGGCAGACCCTGGCGCGCTATGCAGTCCCGGCCCGCGGCCATGATGCTTTCAGGCACCGACACATCAGCACTATAAATTTCATAGCTACTAGCGCTTATCCCTTGGGCGCTAGCCCATGATTTCATGTCAAATGTGCGCCGTGCCACCAGCGCCAGCCGATAACCACCCTGATGAAAACGCAGGGCCAGCGCCTGGCCAATGCCGCTGGAGGCGCCCGTGATGAAGACGAGCGGGGCCGTCATGGGGTCGGTCTGCACGCTGTTGGGCGACTTATCGCGACGCCGCAGGCATCAGCACGCCCCGCACACGCCCGCGCAGTTGCAGCACCTGATCGAGGTTGTCATATTCCATGGCATCGGCCGTGAACTGGTCGTTGCCCCGGATGAGGACGACAGGCTGGTCCGAGCGCACACGCTCGGCCTGGGTGAACGCGTGTAGGAATTCACCCCGAAATTCCAGGCGCGGCTGCGTCTCGCGCGTGACCACCGCGTTGCCAAAAAGCTGCACCTCAGAGCCATCGGCATTGCTCAGTGCGCGCTGGGCCGTGGCCAGTGTCACGACGCCCTGCGGCGTCACCGAGCGCATGCGCACATTGTCGATTTCCAGGGTGTCCGTGTCGGGAAAATGCCGCCCCATGTCGCCCTTGACCTCGCTTTGCATCCGCCCGGTGGCGTCAAAACTCTTGACCGAAAAAGCCTTCATGAAATAGTCGGGCTGGTGGCCGTTGCTGGGCGCGGCCACGGCGGCGATGGGCGCGGGGGCGTTGCGCACCAGCCACCAGGTGCCCAAGGCCAGCAGCCCCATGAGGATGATCGGAAGGTAGAGCGTAAACCGCTCCCAGCCCTGGCGCAGCAGCGGGGTCATAGCGTGTAGCCCGCCAGCAGGGCTGCATAGCGGCCACTGGCCACCAGCAGCAGGTCGCAGAACTCGCGCGCCGCGCCTTCGCCGCCACGCGCCAGCGTGGTGTGGTGCGCGGCATGGCGCACTTCCACATGGGCATTGGCGGGTGCACAGGCCAGGGCGCAGCGGCGCATGACGGGCAGATCCGGCCAGTCGTCGCCCATGGCGGCAGCCTGCGTCCAGGAGAGCCCCAGCTTCGACAGGATCTGCTCGGCCGCCGGGCGCTTGTCTTCGGTGCCAAAAACTGCATGCTCGACACCGAGGGCCTGCAGGCGCAAGCGCAACGGGGCCGAGTCGCGGCCGGTGATCACGGCCGGGGTGATGCCCGCCTGCTGCAGCAATTTGAGGCCATGCCCGTCCAGGGTGTTGAAGCGCTTGAGCGTTTCGCCGGCTTCGCTGATGTACAGGCCGCCATCGGTCAGCACCCCGTCCACATCAAAAAAGGCCACGCGCACGCCCTGGGCGCGCAGCAGGAGTTCGGGGGGGAATTGCAGCACGGGCAGGGTCATTTCAATGGGAGGCATGGCGGATGTAAAAGGCACGGCCGCGGCCAGTGCACCCGTGGAACCGGCTTTGCCGGGCCACGGGGTGCGTCCCTCTGGAGGGAAGGCGCGAAGCGACTCAGGGGGGTCATATAACTTTCGCGCGCATCAGGTCGCGGATGTGGACCACGCCTTCCAGCGTTCCGGTCGCTCCCACCACCAGCACGCTGGTGATGCCGTGGGTTTCCATCATTTCGGCGGCATTGACCGCCAGGGCGTCGGGCGCAATGCGGCGGGGCGTGGCGTGCATGACCTGGGCGGCCGTGGCCTTGCGCAGGTCGGCGCCCGCTTCGATGCGGCGGCGCAGATCGCCGTCGGTAAAGATGCCCAGCACCTGCCCCGCGCCATCCACCACGGCCGTGGAACCCAGCCCCTTGGCGCTCATCTCGCGCATCAGCTCGCTGAAGGTGGCGTCGGGCAAAACGCGCGGAACCGCGTCGCCCGAGCGCATGACATCGCTCACATGCGTCAGCAGTTTGCGGCCCAGGGCGCCGCCGGGGTGCGAACGGGCAAAGTCTTCGGGCCGAAACCCGCGCGCATCGAGCAAGGCCACGGCCAGGGCATCGCCCATGGCCAGTTGCGCGGTGGTGCTGGCCGTGGGCGCCAGGTTCAGCGGGCAGGCTTCGCGCTGCACGCTGCAGTCGAGCGTGAGGTCGGCGTGGCGCGCCAGCGTGGAGTGCGCGCCGCCCGTCATGGCGATCAGGGGCACGCCCAGGCGCTTGAGCACCGGCAGCAGCGCCGTGAGCTCGCCACTTTCGCCGCTGTTGGAGATGGCCAGCACCAGGTCGTCGGCGGTCACCATGCCCAGATCGCCATGGCTGGCCTCGGCGGGGTGGACAAAAAAGGCGGGGGTGCCGGTGGACGCCAGGGTGGCTGCAATCTTGCGCCCGATATGACCGCTCTTGCCCATGCCCATGACCACCACGCGCCCGGTGGTCTGCAGCACGCGCTGCACGGCCTGCACAAACCGGGCGTCCAGGCGTGCGGCCAACCCGGTGAGGGCAGCGGCCTCGATGTCAAACGTTTCCCGCGCCAGGCGCAGGACCTGATCCGGATCAAGAGGGGAAAGGGCGGCGGGAGTCATCCGCGGATTCTATCGACCGGGGTGCGGGGCCTCGGATAGCATTGGTCTATGTCCTCACTCGCGCTGACCTTGCTTTATCTCCTGGCCGCGGTGTTGGGGGTGGTGGTGTGTCGCAGCCTCAAACTGCCGCCGATGCTGGGCTACCTGGCCGCAGGCGTGCTGATCGGACCCCATGCGCTGGCGCTGGCGCAGAACTCGGAAGGGGTGCGGCACCTCGGCGAATTCGGGGTGGTGTTCCTGATGTTCGCCATCGGGCTCGAATTCAGCCTGCCCAAGCTGCGCGCCATGCGCCGCCAGGTGTTTGGCCTGGGACTGCTGCAGGTGGTGCTGAGCATGCTGGTGGTCACCGGGCTGCTGCTGGCGCTGGCGCACCTGGTGGGCGGCGTGTGGGCGCTGGGCTGGCAGTCGGCCCTGGCGCTGTCGGGGGTGCTGGCCATGAGCAGCACGGCCATCGTCGTCAAGCTGATGGCCGAGCGCTCCGAACTTGAAAGCGAGCATGGCCGGCGCGTGATGGGCATCCTGCTGTTCCAGGACCTGGCGGTGGTGCCCCTGCTGGTGCTGATTCCGGCCCTGGGCTCGTCGCCCGACCGCCTGCTCACGGCGCTGGGGCTGGCGCTGCTCAAGGCCGCGCTGCTGGTGGGCCTGCTGCTGACGGGCGGCCAGCGCCTGATGCGCTGGTGGCTCACGCAGGTGGCTCGGCGCAAGAGCGACGAGCTGTTCATGCTGAACCTGCTGCTGATCACGCTGGGCCTGGCATGGCTGACCGACCTGGCCGGCCTGAGCCTGGCCCTGGGCGCCTTCATTGCGGGGGTGCTGGTCTCGGAGACCGAATACCGCCACCAGGTGGGCACGGATATCCGCCCGTTCCACGACGTGCTGCTGGGCCTGTTCTTCATCACCATCGGCATGATGCTGGACTGGCATATTCTGGTGGACCGCTGGGCGCTGGTGCTGGTGCTGGTCACGGTGCCGCTGCTGCTCAAGCTGGTGCTCATCCTGGTGCTGGCGCGCGGCATGGGCGCCACGGCCGGGGTGGCGCTGCGCACCGGCCTGTATCTTGCGCAGGCGGGCGAGTTCGGCTTTGTGCTGCTGTCGCTCACGCTGGAAAACGGGCTGGTGCAGCCGGCACTCATGAACCCGATTTTGGCGGCCATGGTGCTGTCGATGCTGGCCACGCCGTTTCTCATCCTGTACAGCAACCGCATCGTGATGAGGCTGGTGGCCAGCGACTGGCTGCAGCAGTCGCTGCAGATGACCACCATCGCGCGCAAGTCCATCAACACCAGCAAGCATGTGATCATTTGCGGCTTTGGCCGCTGCGGCCAGAACCTGGCCCGGATGCTGGAGCGCGAAGGCATTCCCTACATGGCGCTGGACCTGGACCCCGACCGCGTGCGCCAGGCCGCCGCCGCGGGCCATTCCGTGGTCTATGGCGATGCCACGCGCCTGCAGGCGCTGATGGCGGCGGGGCTGGTGCGCGCCAGCGCGGTTGCGGTGACCTATCTGGACGTGCCGTCGGCACTCAAGGTGCTGGCCAACACGCGCGCCCATGCGCCGCAGGTGCCCGTGGTGGTGCGCACGCAGGACGACCTGCACCTGGACAAGCTGCAGGAGGCAGGCGCCACCGAGGTGGTGCCCGAGGCCATCGAGGGCTCGCTCATGCTGGCCAGCCACGCACTGGCACTGGTGGGGGTGCCCATGCGCCGGGTGCTGCGGCTGGTGCAGGACCAGCGCGATGCGCGCTACAACCTGCTGCGCGGCTACTTCCATGGCGCCGACGACGACACCGTGAACGAGCGCGACCAGGAGCGCCTGTCCACCGTCACGCTGCCACCCGGCGCCAAAGTCGTCGGTCAGTCGCTGGGCGGGCTGGCCTTGCCGGCGATGGGCGTGCGGGTGGTCAATTTGCGGCGCGGCGACGGCCATCCGGGTGCCGCGGTGGCCGAAGCGCTGCTGGCGGCGGGCGATACGCTGGTGCTGTCGGGGCACCCTGCTGCGCTGGCGCTGGCGGAAGACAAGCTGCTGCGGGGGTAAAGGCAGGAGGCAGCCCCTGAGCGGCGGGGCGGCCCTTGCGCGGCGGTACTCGTTTCACGCAGTGCCTGTACCCAAAGGGACTGGAAAAAATGAATGAAATACGGCTCTAGCGCTTATCCATAAAGCGCTAATAGCTATATTTTAGATAGCAAATCGACAGGTCCGGGCCGCCCGAACAGGTAGCCCTGGAACTGCCGGCAGCCGTTGCGCAGCAAAAAAGCGCGCTGGCCCTCGGTTTCCACCCCTTCGGCCACCACATCCAGCCCCAGGCTGCTTGCCAGCGTAATGATGGTGCAGGCAATGGCCGCATCGTTGGGGTCGGTGAGCACATCGCGCACAAAACTCTGGTCGATCTTGAGCTGGTCGAGCGGCAGGCGCTTGAGATAACCCAGCGAGGAATAGCCCGTACCAAAATCGTCGAGCGAAAACCCCACCCCCAGGGTGCGCAGGGCCTGCATTTTCAGGATGCTGTCTTCCACGTCATGCAGCATCAGGCTTTCGGTCAGCTCCAGCTTCAGCCGGCGCGGGCTGGCGCCGGACTCGCGCAGGGCATCCAGCACCTGCTGCACAAAGTGGGGATGCCGGAACTCCTGCGCACTGACGTTCACCGCCACGCTCCAGCCGGCGCTGTGCGGCATGGCCGCCCACAGCGCCAGTTGCGCACATGCCAGGCGCATGACCTGTCGCCCCAGGGGCAAGATCAGCCCAGTCTGTTCGGCCAAGGGGATGAAATCGCCGGGCGGCACCATGCCGCGTTGCGGATGCTTCCAGCGCACCAGGGCCTCTGCGCCCAGCACATCGCCTGTCTCATTGACCACCGGCTGGTAGTGCAGCAAGAACTCGTCGCGCTGCAGGCCCTGCCGGATATCCCCTTCCAGTGCCGAACGTGCACTGGCGGCCGCCTGCATGGCCGGGTCAAAGAAACACAAGGTGTTGCGCCCCTGGGCCTTGGCCTGGTACATGGCCAGGTCAGCGCGCTGCAGCAATTCATGCACCGGCTGCCCTGCGTCGCGAAACAGCGCAATGCCGATGCTCGGGGTGCTGTGTATCTCGCGGTTGTCCACCTGAAAGGGCCCGTTGAGCGACGCGATGATCTTCTGGGCAATGGCCTCCGCCTCGACGGCGGCCTCGGGCTCCGCGCTGTGCAGCTGCTGGAGAATCACCACAAATTCATCACCGCCCAGCCGTGCCACGGTGTCCATGGCACGCACGCACGATCGCAAGCGCGCGGCCACCTGCACCAGCAGGCGGTCGCCCATCTCGTGGCCCAGGGTGTCATTGATGGCCTTGAAGTTGTCCAGGTCCAGAAACAGCAAGGCGCCATGGCACGCTTCGCGCACACAGCCCAGGGTGGCGTGCTCCAGCCGGTCAAGCAAAAGCCGGCGATTGGGCAGCGCCGTGAGCTCGTCGTAAAACACCAGCCGCTGGATCTCGGCCTCCGCCTTCTTGCGTTCAGTGATGTTGCGCGCAACGCCGCGGTAGCCGGTACACCGGCCTTCGGCATCAAAAATGGGTTCGCCACTGATGGACACCCAGACGGGTGTGCCGTCAGTGGTGGTGCGCTGCATCTCGAAGTCATGAAAGACCTCATGGGCCTGCAGCTGTTGGCGGTGCTTACTCCACTGCCCGGGCGCCACCACGGCGTCGGGCAGTTCCCAGCGGGTCAGTCCGTACTGCGTTTCGTCCGGGATACCGCGCTCGACGCTGCCGTCGAACCGGACAAACCGGAAGTCGGCATCCTGCTCCCAGTACCAGTCCGAGGAAAGATCGGTAAGGCTGCGCCAGCGCGCCTCGCTCTCCCGCAATGCCTGCAATGTGCCCAGGTAATCGGTCACATCCGCAAAACTACGCACCCAGCCGCCCGCCTCCAGCAGTCGCGTGCGCACTTCCAGGTACCGCCCTGCGCGTGTCTTGCGGATATAGGTTTCGGGCATTGCTGAGCCCCCGGCGTGGTCCGATGCCAGGTAGGCCCGTGCGGGCGATTCGATCAGGTCGAGATCCTGCCCGAAATCTCCCCGCTCGGTCTGGAAACGCACCACGTCTTCCACGAGCGGCTGCGTTGCGAGCAGTTCTTCGGGCAAATCCAGCAGTTCCAGATAACGCCGGTTGTACAGGCGTATGCGCCCGTTGGCATCCACGTTCGCGATGCCCTGGGACACGCTGGCCAGCGTGCCTTCCAGCGCGCGGGTCTTTTCGGAGAGCAGGGCACTGGTGCGTGCCAGCCGGGACTCGACTTCGCTGCGCGCCAGCTCGGCCCGGCGGGCCAGTTCCAGCTGGCCCACGGTGTTGCGCAGCGGCTGCAAAAACTGCACATCGGCCTGCGAATAGCCCCCCGGGCGATTGGCCAGCCCGACCATGGCGACCAGCTCCCCTGCGGCATGGATCGGCAGGCCCAGATAGGTTGTGAGCGCCGGGTGCCCCTGCGGCCGCCCGGCACTGCGCGGGTCTGCGGCGGGGTTGTTGCTGATGACGGCCTCGCCCGTCAACAGCGCCGCGCCCAAGAGCGAGTGCGGATTGTCAAAAACCATCCCCTCCTGGGCGTGCTGGGCATAGCGGACCCGCGAAGCTGCGTCCCAGCTGATGTCGGTCATGGCATGCACCCGCAAGAACGGCAGGCCCTGGGGCGCGCGCTGTACCTGCCCCACCAGCCCGAACGCACTGCCGGTGAGCGCCATCAACTCCTGGAGCACCGCATCAAACGCCGCGCGGGGAGAAGTTTGGGCAATGAAAATGGCCTGAACTTTGGAGATCGCCTGCAGCAGGCGGTGCTGCCTTGCCAGCATGGCCTCGGCGGTCTGGCGGGCCCGTGCGACCGTGCTGCGTTCCAACACCGCCTCAATCTGCGCGGGAAGCGCCAGCAAGTGATCGCGTTGCGGGGTCTGCACCAGAAAATCACTGAACCCGTGCCGCATGGCCTGGGCCGCCTGAGCCTCCTCGCCCGGGAGCACCATGATCAGCGCCGGCACATCGTCGAGCATTTTCAGCACATCAAAGGCCGTGCCATCGGCCATGCTGCGCACCGTCAGCACCACGTCGATTTGCTGGCGGGCCAGTATCCGGCGGGCTTGCGCAAGGGTGGGCGCCATGTCGACTGTCCAGTCCAGCCAGGGATCGACCAGCGCATGGACGACGGACTGCGCATGGTCAGAGTCGCCATCGATCAAAAGGACAGAGATGGGCATGGGCCGATCCGGAGTGCGAAACCAAATCGGCCCCAAAAAGCCGATGGCGGAACAAGGAGAAACAACAGTTACCGATTATGGGGGCAGCCCAGGCTGCACAGCCGCTGTGTCATGCGTGCGACGCAGTCCTTACACTTCGGGCGTCGAGTGAAACGGGCTTGCCCGCGTTGCTCTTTGTTCATTTCCCAATCCACCCCTCCATGCAGCCCCTTAGCGTCAACGAGTACCTTCGCCAGCACATCCGCACGGTTCCTGACTGGCCCGCGCCCGGAGTGCAGTTTCGTGACATCACGCCCCTGCTGCAGGACCCCAAAGTCTTTCGCGTCCTGATAGATGCCTTCGTTCACCGCTACATGGACCGCGCCCTGCGCCCCGATGTGGTGGCCGGGCTCGACGCGCGCGGTTTCATCCTGGGGGCCGTGGTGGCCTACGAACTGAACGTGGGGTTCGTGCCCATCCGCAAGAAGGGCAAGCTGCCATTCACGACGGTCGAGGAAACGTATGAGCTCGAATACGGCAGCGCCACGGTCGAATTGCACACCGACGCCGTCAAGGCAGGAGACCGCGTGCTGCTGATCGACGACCTGATTGCCACCGGCGGCACCATGATGGCCGGCAAGAAACTGCTGGAAAAACTTGGCGCCACGGTCACCGAAGGCGCCGCCATCGTCGATTTGCCGGAGCTTGGTGGGTCACAACGGCTGCGCGAAGGCGGCCTTGCGCTGTACACCCTGGTGGACTTCGCCGGGCACTGAAGCCATACCGGGCGCTCCAGGCGGCCAAGGCCTGTGTGTCTGGCCCTGCCAGACGCCTTGCCTCAATTCAGATCGCCGTACTGGGTGGTGCTGAGATCGGGAAAGGTCCCGTCGGCACCGGGTATCACCGTGTCTTCAAATCCGGTCGGCCGCGACGGCGGCAACAGCGGGCCCGATCGCACAGACACCCCCGGCTTGACGGCCGCGGCAGGGGTGGGCCGGGCACCCGCTGCATCCGACAGCGCACGCTTGAATGCAGCCACTTCATCGGCCTCGATCGGATCAAAACGCTGCACAGGGCGCGCCGCAGCGGCAGCAGGGCGGGCCGGCACCGGGGTGGCTGGCAGCATGGGCGCTGCAGGGGCCGCCGCGCTCACCGGCGCGACCGGGCGTGCGGCCGGGGCCTGCGGCGCCCGCACCGGCACCGCGGGCGCAGCAGAGGCCGTGGGCAGCGACGCGCCAAGGGGCGCAATGCCCTTTTGGGGAATGCCCACGGCCACATGGTCATTGATGCGCCAGTAAACCGCCGTCACCAGAATGTCGTAACGGGCCTTGGCCGTCTGGGCGATCAGCGCCTCGATCTCGCTGAGCCGCACGGTTTCTCCACCAAACTCGCGGGCCAGGTCCATCATGACGAGAAACTGCCGGCCCCGCTGGTCCAGCGACAGCACCTTGAACTTGTAACTGGCCGACAGCACGCCGGCGCGCACCATGGCATCGCGCACCACGGTGTAGAGCAGTTCGCGCCGCTCCATGCGTTCATTCTTGCGATTTACCGCGTGTTCCGCAGGCTGGGGTTCCAGGGTGGGCTTGCGTCCCACGGCCAGCGGAACGGTGGCATCGGCATTGAACAACCCCGAAGGGTCCAGGGCTGCACGGGCTTTCGGCGGTGAAGGTTTGCGGCTAAACCAACTGAACAGGGACATCGTTTGCTTTCTGGCGATAGCACCGGTAAATAACCCGATCAAGTTTACCCGGCGCCTCCCAGCAAGCGCCCCCGCAAGCGTGCTGAAAATACCCGGTTTGACATCCTCGCCGCCTCTGCCCAGAGGCTGAACTCTGGCCCGCAAAGTGAATTTGCCCGGCCTTGTACCTGGCGTGCCCGCCTTTGAACGGAATCCAACCCAGCGATTACTTGCCCGATTTTGGATTGCTGACGCGCCAGTTCAGACGGGCCTTCTTGAACTGCTTGCGCCGCGTAGCGTATTCCACGCACACCAATTGCACAGTGCCGCTGCCCACGCTCACGCCGTCGCATTTACTGCCCCCGTGAACTTTTGCGGGTCGTAGCTTGTGCTGGCAGCGCTATCCGTCCCCGCTCAAATCAGGCGCCTTTGGTCAGGTGGCTGCAACGCGGCGGCGGCGATTGCTCAGCCGTTTGGCTAGCACGGCGCCAGCGGCCATGGCCAGCCCCAGTGCGATGGCCGGCTGGCGATTGGACAGCTCGGTGAAGCGCAGCGCGGTCAGGCTCCAGAGCTTGGTCGGGGCACTGGCCTGCACCGTGGCGCTGCGGGGGCGCAGCGAGAAGAAGGCGCCTTCACCCACCACCGAGCCCGGCCCCACGATCGCCAGCCGCAAGCGCTCTTTCTCGTCCTGGTAATGCACGCTCAGGCTGCCGCTTTCGACCAGGTAAAGGGTGCGGTCCGAAGCACCCTGGGCAAACAGCACATGCCCTGCTGGCAGGGTGTAGGGCTGCAGATAGGCACAGAAGATGTCCCACTGCGCCGGGGTGAAGGGATTGGTCATGCTGTCTTCCGCGCCCGCCTGGGCAATGGCGTTGAGCAGGTCAGTGAGATCCACTTTGGATTGGAGGGGCGTGATGGCGTTCATGGCCCTCCGAAACTACCTGTGCAACAGAGCAGGCACAAGCATTCTTTACGACTGTTTACAACAAAAGCCAACCGATGCCGTTATTTGCCGATGCAAAAGCTGGAAAAGATGACGCCCAGCAAGTCGTCGGACGAGAATTCCCCCGTGATGGCGCTCAGCGCGTTCTGGGCCAGCCGCAGTTCCTCGGCCAGCAGGTCCAGCGCGGGGCCTTGCGCATCCAGCTGCGCCGCGGCTTCGTGCAGATGCGCCTGCACCGCACGCAACGCCTGCACATGCCGGGCGCGGGCGATGTACACGCCTTCGGGCGCCGACTGCCAGCCGGCCACCTGCAGCAAGATGCGGCGCAAGGCATCGAGCCCCTCGCCCGTGCGCGCCGACAGGTGCACGGCAGCGCGCCCTGCGGCCGGGGGCCGCGCTGCTGCGCCGGGCACGCAATCGACCTTGTTCCAGACATCAATGACAGGGGTTGATTTAGGCAGTTTTTCGGCCAGAGTGCTTTCTATGACTGCGTCTGCAGCTCTGTATTCGATAGCATCCCAGCGGACCAGATCGTGCAGGAACAGCACCGCATCGGCGCCCGCGATTTCGTCCCAGGCACGGGCGATGCCGATGCGTTCGACCTCGTCGTCGCTGTCGCGCAGGCCGGCGGTGTCGATCACATGCAGGGGCACGCCTTCGATCTGGATGGTCTGCTGCACCTTGTCGCGCGTGGTGCCGGCAATGGGGGTCACGATGGCCAGCTCGGCGCCCGCCAGCGCGTTGAGCAGCGAGCTTTTGCCGGCATTGGGCTGGCCGGCAATGACCACCTTGATGCCTTCGCGCAGCAACGCACCTTGCCGAGCGCGCGCCATCACCTGCGCCAGCGTTTGCTCTAGTTTTTGTAGCTGTCCGCGCGCGTCTGCCTTGCGCAGGAAGTCGATTTCTTCCTCAGGAAAATCCAGCGTGGCCTCCACCAGCATGCGCAGATGGATCAGCGCATCGCGCAGCGCATGGATCTCTTGCGAGAACGCCCCGGTCAGCGAGCGGCTGGCGCTGCGCGCGGCCGCCTCGGTGCTGGCGTCGATCAGGTCGGCAATGGCCTCGGCCTGGGCCAGGTCAATCTTGTCGTTCAGGAACGCGCGTTCGGTGAACTCGCCCGGCTGTGCCAGCCGCAAGCCGGGCAGGCAGGGCTGGCCCGTGGCCAGATCGGCGGCTGCGCCCGCCTCCAGGCAGCGCGCCAGCAGCAGTTGCAGCACTACGGGGCCGCCGTGGGCCTGCAGTTCCAGCACGTCTTCACCGGTGTAGCTGTGCGGGCCGGGAAAATACAGCGCCAGCCCCTGGTCGATGGCCTGGCCCGCCGCATCGCGAAAGGGAAGATAGGTGGCTTCGCGCGGCCGCAGCGTGCGGCCGCACAGCGCCTGGACCAGGCCGGCGAGCTGCCTGCCCGAGACGCGCACGATGCCGACCGCGCCGCGCCCCGGGGCAGTGGCGATGGCGGCGATGGGGTCGGAGTGGCGGGGCAGCATGGGTGGGTGGCAGGCGTTGTGCGGGGGAGAAGGGGAGCGGCATGATAGCCGCGCAATGCACAAGGCCCGCGCGTGCGGGCCTTGTGCCAGGGCTTTATCGCTTTAAAAACAATAGCACCTTGCGCTTTATCTCATTGGGCTTGAGGCACTTTTTGCTCAAAATCCACAACGCAGCGGGCAACCCGGGCCATGTCTTCAACAGCTCACTTGATCGTGGTCCAGACGGGCATCGGGCGGTCGTCCGCGCGGTGCTGCGTTTCCACGTTGCTGCGCATGGCCCAAGGACGGATCTGGTGGTGCACCGGCAGGTACAGGTACTCGTCCTTGACCAGCTTGAGCGCGTCGGCCAGCAGCGCGTCGCGCTTGGCGGTGTCCATCTCGACCTTGATCTGGCTGATCTTGGTGTCCAGCTCGGCATTGCTGAAACGCCCGGCGTTGTAGACGCCCGCAGACGTCTTGCCGTCTTTGGTGGCCATGAGGGAGTCGAGCGAGTAAAGCGCATCGAACGTGGCCACGCCCCAGCCGAACAGGTAGGCGCTGACGTCGTTGTTCATCACCCGCGTCACGAACTGCGACATGGGCGCGGCCTGCAGCGTGGTCTTGACGCCGATCCGTGTCCACATGGCGGTCACTGCCTGGCAGATGGCCTCGTCGTTCACATAGCGGTCGTTCGGGCAGTCGAGCTTGAGCGAGAAACCGTTGGGATAGCCGGCATCGGCCAGCAGCTTTTTGGCGGCTTCGACGTCGTACTTGGCGGCGCGCTCGTCCAGTGCCTTGCTCCAGCCGTGGACCATGGGTGCCACCATGGTGCCGGCGGGCACCGAGAGGTTGCGCATGGTGCGGCTGTGCAGGCCGGCCGAGTCGATGGCCTGGTAGAGCGCCTGGCGCACGCGCTTGTCCTTGAGCGGGTTCTTGCCTGGTGTGCCCGCACCGGGGAGCTCGTCGCGGAACTGGTCCAGGCCCAGGTAAATGGTGCGGTTCTCGGCGCCTTCGACGAGCTTGATGTCGGGGCTGCCCTTCATGCGCGCCAGGTCTTGCGGCGGCGGATCAGACACAAAGTCCACCTGGCCCGAGATCAGCGCGGCCGAGCGCGTGGCGGCCGACTTGATGGGCGTGAAAACCACCTCGTCGATGTTGCCCGTGGGCTTGTCCCACCAGTTGGGGTTCTTCTTGAGCGTGACCTTCACGTCCGGCTGCCAGCCGACCATGATGAAAGGACCGGTGCCGTTGGCGTTGCGCGCAGCGAAGTTTTCTTCCTTGGCAGCGTAGTCCTGCGATTTCAGGGCATTGTTCTTCTCGGCCCAGGCCTTGTTCATGATGCGCGCTTCCGTCAGCTCGCGCAGCAAGATGGGGTTGGGGCCCTTGAGGATCAGATCCACGGTGTGATCGTCCACCTTCTTCACTTCCTTGACGCTCTGCACGGCCGACTGCATGTTGGACGGCGGTGTCATCGCGCGCGTCAGCGAGAAGACCACGTCGTCCGCCGTGAAGGGCGCTCCGTCATGGAATTTGACGCCCTTGCGCAGCTCGAACCGGATCTGCGTGGGCGAGATCTGCGTCCACTTGGTGGCCAATGCCGGCTCGATCTTGTAGGCCTTGTCGTAGCGCACCAGGCTTTCGTACACCTGCTGCAGGAAGGCGTGCGTGGTCTGGTGGTTTTGCGCGTGCGGATCCACAGTCAGGATGTCATTGGCGCCTGCCCAGCGCATGGTGGCAGCCCCCGCCGCCCCGGTAGCCAGCAGCGCAGCCAGACACAGGGCACCCAGCTTGAAGTTCGGTCGATGGTTCATCAGCTTTTCCTCGTGGTCGTGAATCGTGAATGAGGTGACAAGCAAGCATCGTACCCAAAACGATAACGGCCGCATGCGCGGCCGTTGGGTTTCAGTCGCACCGCAGTGGTGCGCCAGTGTGGGGGTCAGCGGAACTTCGGCAGATTGAACTGCGGCGGCACGCCCATGCGGGTGTTGATAAGCCACTGCTGCGCAATCGACAGGATGTTGTTGGTCAGCCAGTACAGCACCAGGCCGGCCGGGAAGAAGAAGAACATCACGCTGAAGATCAGCGGCATGAACCACATCATCTTGGCCTGCATCGGATCGGGCGGTGCGGGGTTCAGCGCCGTCTGCAGCAGCGAGCTGGCCGTCATCAGCAGGGGCAGGATGAAGTACGGGTCGGGCGTGGACAGGTCGGTAATCCAGCCAATCCAGGGCGCGTTGCGCATCTCGACGCTGGACAGCAGCACCCAGTACAGCGCAATGAACACGGGGATCTGGATCATGATGGGAAAGCAGCCACCCATGGGGTTGACCTTTTCCTCGCGGTAGATGCGCATCATCTCCTGCTGCATCTGCTGCGGCTTGTCTTTCAGGCGCTCGCGCATCTCCATGATCTTGGGGTTGATGGCCTTCATCTTGGCCATGCTGGCGTAGGCCTTGGCGTTGAGCCAATAGAACAAAATCTTGAGCAGCAGCACCAGGCCCACGATGGACCAGCCCCAGTTGCCCAGGATCTTGTGCAGTTGGTCGAGCAACCAGTACAGCGGCTTGGCCAGGATGGTGAGCCAGCCGTAGTCCTTGACGAGTTCGAGGCCGGGGGCCAGCTTTTCCAGGCTGGTCTCGATCTGTGGGCCGGCGAACAGTTGGGCCTGCGCCGTCTTGCTGGCGCCGGGGGCGATTTCACCCACCGGCGTGATCATGCCCACCGAATACAGGTTGGTGTCGACCTTGCGCATGAACAGGTCGCGCTGGATGCCGTCGCCCAGCAGCCAGGCGCTGGCAAAGTAATGCTGCACCATGGCCGCATAGCCGTTGGTGGCGGTCTTTTCGATCTCGGCCTTGCCTTCTTCGATCTTCTTGAACTCGACCTTCTGGTATTTCTTGGCGTCGGTGTAGACCGCGGGGCCGGTGAAGGTGGAATAGAAGGAAGACTCTCCGGGAGGCGGGTTGCCGTCGCGCACCAGTTGCAGATACAGCTGGGGCGACACCGGCGTGCTGCCGGTGTTGACCACTTCATGGGCCACGGCCATGTCGTAGGCGCCGCGCTTGAGCGTCCAGGTCTTGACCAGCTTCAGGCCACCCAGGTCGGGCGATTCAAAGCGCACGCTCAGTTCGTTCTCGCCGTCCTGCAGCGCGCGAGGGCCCGGCACGGCCTTCATCACCGTCTTGTGGGTCGGGTAATTGCCGCCGATCAGGCCCGTCTGGGCCATGTACACCCGCTGGGCGCTCTCGTCAAACAGGACGAAATTGCGGGACTTGTCGGCCATGTCCACATGCTTGAGGAGCTCTGCATGGGTGAGCGAGCCGCCTTCGCTGTCAAAGGTCAGGCGGTACACATCGGTGGTCACCTCGACCCGCTCGCGCACGGCGGGCGCTGCGGGGGCAGGCTGGCCCGGCACCGCGGCCGCCCCTTGCACAGGCGCGGCAGGCGCCACCGTGGGCGACGGCACGCTGGCAGCCCCCGCCAAGGCGGATGCGGCACCCGCAGGGCCCTGTGCAGGCGCCGTCACGGCGGGGGTGGGTGATGGGAAAAATGTGGCTTTGTTCCCGTTGTGCAGCTGCCACTTGTCCCACAGCAGAACCATGGAAAAGCCAAAAATCACCCACAGGATGGTGCGGCGAATGTCGTTCATGAAGACTTCTTTGGTGAGGATGGTTGGGTGTTGGAAGGAGAAAGCCGCGAGAAAAGCCGCATGCTGCGCGGCAAGTCTTGCGGGCCCGGAGGAACCGGATCGAGACCCCCGTCACACCAGGGGTGGCAGCGTACCAGCCTGCGCACTGTAAGGTAACTGCCCGCCGCAGCGCCATGCTGCTCCAGCGCCTGCAGCGAATAAGCCGAACAGGTGGGTTCGAACCGGCAGGCCGAGCCCAGCCAGGGGCTGAGGAACAGCCGATAGCCTTTGACCACGCCGATCAGCAGCGCACGCATCATGGGGCGGCCACCTGCATTGGCGCTGTCGCTGGTGCCTGCGCTGCGGCAGAGCGCCGCGCCGCATGGCCAAACAACTGCAGCAACTCGGCCCGCACCGCCTGCTTGAGCGGGCCGGACGTGGCGCTGACGAACTGCTTGCGATCAAACGTGGAACGCAAGCGCACCACATGGGCAGCCTGCGGCAACCGGGCCTCGAACAAGGCCGCCACGGCATAAATCTGTCGCTTGATGGTGTTGCGGGTGACGGCGCGACGCGCCCAGCGCTTGGGCACCATGGCGCCCAGCCACACATCAGACACGCCAAACAGGGCCTGCGACCCTTGCGCAGACGGCAAGGAATCGGGCCCTGTAGGAGCAATGCGGGTCGCTGCCGCGGCGGTATTCTCGGCGTCCAGCACCAGGCGGTGCAGCGCGAAATGCGCAGTGCGGGAGACAGTGCCCCCCGCCATGGCCGCCTGAAACTGCGGACGGGTTTTCAGCCGTTGCATGCAAGCGCCCCGTTTGGAACCTGACGGCGCAAACCGGGGAGCAGGCCGGAGACCGTAACGGCCTCAGACGGCCAGGCGCTTGCGGCCCTTGGCGCGGCGTGCGTTGATCACGGCGCGGCCGCCGCGGGTCTTCATGCGGACGAGGAAACCGTGGGTGCGCGCGCGGCGCGTCTTGGATGGCTGGTAAGTACGTTTCATGATGCTATTCCTTGAGGTTCAGTTCCGGACTGCTGCTCTTGAACCCCGCCCGCCGTGGTCGCAGCGCCCTTGCGGGAAACGCGCACGAACCAAAGACTTGGCGGAGCACCAATATCGGCGCGCCGGGTCAAATCACCCTGAACACATTCAGGGAAACCCGAAATTATCGCAGGCTTGACGCCGGCTGGCAATGCCCATCTGGTTGTGGGCCTTTGCGGGCGGGGCGGGCACACCCGCCTTGGCGACCCGCCCCCCCTTCCCGCAGGTGCTTTTCAAATTGTGGATAACTCCTTGACAAGCTACAATCCGCGGCCTGCAACCGTTCCTCCTATCCAC